>DATBVH010000558.1:0-8711 GCA_036515395.1 Candidatus Angelobacter sp. | reverse complement strand
AGCAGGTTGTGCTCCCACTGGACGTCTTCTGTGGCGTGCGGGAGGGAGAGACAGAAGGCACGCACCCAGTCGAGGTAAGAAGGCATGGAGGAAATATAGCCGCCAACAGGTGAACGAGTAAATGCCCGCGCTGCTTCACAGGGGCTAAAGCCCAAGTCTGTATCAAGCTCTAACGGCATGAGTAAACTCATGCCCTGACACTTGACTCGCCCGAGGACACTTCCAGGACAGGTGAACGAGTAAATACCTGCGCTGTTTCACAGGACTAAAGCCCACATCTGCAAGGAACACTGTCGGCATGAGTAAACTCATGGCCTCTCCAGAAACTCCCTGCCAACTTATTGAAAACAGCGCAGTACAAATCTTTTTCAGCCGTCCCTAGCGGGACTTTGCTTAAATGCGTCTCGGACCCGGCACTGGAACAGCTCTGCTTCGCATCGCCGTTCGGCGTACCGGCTATTCTCATTCGCCGCTGGCGCGGCTTTGGAGCGTTTTCATCCGAAACTTTCATCAGTCCACACCTGAAGGGGTTTCCGGTCATGTAGCCATCCCTGCAACGGGATGGTTGCGGCTGACACTTGACTGGCCCGAGGACGCTCCTTGGAATGGAAGCTTTTCGTCCATGAAAGACTTTCATTTCTTGCGCGCCATTTCAAACTTGCCGCTGCGGCTTTAAATCAAGCCGCAAATGCAGAGACTTAAGGAGCGACGTCAAGGAGCGCACTCACGATTTGTGCTTCTTCGGCGGCGTCCAGCACAGTGCGCAAATCGATAAGCACGCGGCCTTCTTCCACTCGGGCAATAATCGGCGGATCGTTGCGGCGGACGCGTGCAGCTAGTTCGTCCGCGCTCAGTGATTCTGCGCTGACAGCCAGCAGGAAAGTCGGCAGAGACGAAGTAGGTGCGGAGCCGCCACCAACCAGCGATTCACCAGAGATGATCGTGGTCTTTAAGTGTGCAGCGCCGCTGAGTTGCTTTTGCATGCCTTCCGCGCGAACTCGAATTTCCTGGGCGGGCAGGCGCATCATGCGGGCAAAAGGAATGGCATTGTGGTTCTGGCGTATGTATTCCATCAGCGTGCCTTCCAGCGCCGCGTAGGTGAGCTTGTCCACGCGCAGGGCACGGAAGAGCGGATTGGAGCGCACCCGCTTGATCAGATCTTCGCGTCCGCTGAGCAGGCCGGCTTGCGGGCCGCCGAGCATTTTGTCTCCGCTGTAGGTAATGAGGTCGGCACCGGCGCGAAGGCTATCCATGACGCCGCTTTCATTCACGCCGAGTGCGCGCAACGCGATCATAGCGCCGCCGCCCAGGTCTTCCATCACCGGAATATTGTGCTTGCGCCCCAGCGCGGCCAGTTCTTCCAGTGACGGCTGCTCGGTGAATCCAATGATGGCAAAATTCGAGCGATGCACGCGCAGCAGCAGACGCGTTTTTTCGTTGATGGCATTTTCGTAGTCGGCCAGACGCGTACGATTGGTAGTGCCGACTTCGCGCAGCACCGCGCCGGATTTTGCCATCACGTCAGGCACGCGGAATGAGCCGCCGATTTCGACAAGTTCTCCGCGCGAAACAATGACCTCACCGCCTTCAGCCAGTGTGTTGAGGGCCAGCATTACCGCTGCCGCGCAATTATTGACCACCACGGTCCGTATACCGCTGACGCCCTCCTGATTGAGTAGCCGCGAGAACAGTCGCTCAACATGAACATCGCGCTTGCCGCGCTCGCCGGCGGCAATATCAAATTCAAGATTGGAGTAGCCGCCCACAACTTCAGCAATGCGCTGGATGGCGGATTCGGCCAGCGGGGCGCGCCCAAGATTCGTGTGCAGGATCACGCCGGTGGCGTTGATGACCGGCTTAAGTGAAAATTCCAAGGCGCGGCTCAGGTGCTGTTCAATGGCTTGCGGCAGGTGCGCAACCGCAAGTTGCACCGCTTGCGGCGTGGCCAGCGTACCTGAGCTGATCTCGTCGCGCAGGCTTGCCAGCACGGCACGGACAGACTCGGTGACGGCAGGTTGGCCTTCGCGGGCCAGCAACTCTGTCAGATCGGCGCTTTTCAGCAGCTCGTCAACTGAAGGGAGCAGGCGGTAGAGATCGGATTTGGAAGCGGTGGCCACAGATCAGTATTATTCCACAGAGCACTCAGCATTCAGATTCTCTCTTGGTGTGCAAGCAGTTTTTAGGCATCTCGACCGGCGCTGAAAGGGTGAATAGCTTGTCGGGATCGAAGGGCTGTGAGGTTTGGAAGACGCCATGGTGGGTAAACGAGGGAAGCAAGAAGTTGAGATTAATCAAATTCTCCGCTTCCTCATTTCCTCAGTGTTTCAAAGATTTTCATTGTGCCCATTAAAACCGTTGTGGGACTGAATGCTGAGTGCTGAAGGCTGAATGCTTCTTTTCCAATGCTAAAATCTAAAACCTAGACACTCATGACCAGCAAAATTCCAGTCGGCATACTCGGCGCTACCGGGACCGTCGGGCAGAGATTCATCCAACTGCTCCACGAGCACCCGTGGTTTGAAATTACATGGCTCGCAGCATCAGATCGTTCGGCAGGCAAGCTTTACCCTGAAGCGGCCAAGTGGAACCTTGCCACGCCCATTCCCGCGAATATTGCGGCGATGAAAGTCTCTGCCGCCGCTCCCGATAGCAGCACGCCCAGGCTGGTCTTTGCCGCCCTGGACGCGACGGCAGCACAGCAGATTGAGCCTGCGTTCGCCGAAGCGGGGCATGCAATGGTTTCCAACTCTAGCGCATTTCGCATGGCGGAAGATGTTCCGCTCATCATTCCTGAAGTCAATGGCGACCACGTTCCGCTCATCAAGACACAGAAGTGGTACAAGAAAAATGGCGGCTTCATGGTGACCAATCCCAACTGCTCCGCAATCGGACTGGTGCTGGCACTGGCGCCACTGCACCGCCGCTTCGGCATTGACAAAATCTTCGTCGCCACTATGCAGGCCATCAGCGGCGCGGGCTATCCCGGCGTGCCGTCCATGGACATCCTGGGCAACGTGATTCCCTACATCGCCAAAGAAGAAGACAAGATGGAAGCGGAAACGCGCAAGCTGCTGGGATCGCTCAATGGCTCGCATGTTGCAGACGCCGATCTCACGTTGAGCGCGCACTGCAACCGCGTGGCTGTAGAGGATGGACATACTGAATCGGTTTCACTCAAGCTGCGCAAGCCCGCGCGGGCGGAAGAAATTATTGAAGCCTGGAATGAATTCCGCTGCCTGCCTCAGAAGCTCAAGCTGCCCACTGCTCCGGAACAGCCGGTGATTTATGAATCCGCGCCGGACCGTCCACAGCCTCGGCTTGACCGCGACCGTGGACGCGGCATGAGTGCTGTCTGCGGTCGCTTGCGTCCCTGCAACATTTTCGATTGGAAATTTACCGTGCTTTCCCACAACACGATCCGCGGCGCCGCCGGAGCGGCGGTGCTGAACGGCGAACTGCTCAAGGCGCAGGGATACCTCGGATAATGGAGGCTGCTGGGACAGAACGACGAATAGGCCTTCTAGCTGTCGTTGCCTCTCTTGCAGTAGTGGGCATATTTTGGACAATAGCGCTTCCACGGACCGAATATTACAAGAAGTATCAACGTGAAAAGAAAGTCAAGGAGATGCTCCGGGAAATTGCGCCTCCTGCAGGAACCGACGTAGAAATAGATGTTCTATATTCACAGCAAAAAAGAGTCATTCTTATGGGCACTTACGTATCGGATGCGCACTGTGCGGCTGTGAAGACGCACTACCGGGAAGAATTTACTAAACACGGCTTTACCTATATGGGTGAAATCAACAATTCGACTCCACCGAACCCCTCCTCCACGTTTTCTGCGCCGGCGTACGATGCATCCCTAACCTGTAATGAGACTAATACGCCTCGCCGCCTCTATACGATTAACTTCGCGTGGACTAATCTTCATGAGTGACGCAGATTCGTCGCTGAGCTTCATCCCAGAGGTGGCCCGATGATCGTGATGAAATTCGGCGGCACCTCCGTGCAGGACGCCCAGGCCATTGACCGGGTCGCCGCCATCGTGCGCGAACGCCTGAATGAACGCCCTGTGGTCGTAGTAAGCGCGCTGGCCAAAATCACCGACCAGCTTTTGGCAATGTCCGCCGCTGCCGGGGCCGGCGACCGTACAAAAGCGCTTGAGCTTTCCCGCAGCGTCCGCGAGCGCCATTGCAACTGCGCCTGTGAACTGCTGGGCACGCATGCTTTTGAGCAGATCGCGCCGGAACTGGAAGCTGACTTCAACGGCCTGGATGAGCTTTTGCGCGGCGTTGTTGCCGTGGGCGAGCTCACGCCGCGGACCATCGATACGATTGCCGGCTTTGGCGAGCGAGTGTCATCGAAGATTGCCGCCGCAGCGTTTTCCCAACGCCACATCGAAGCTGTGCACATTGATTCCCGCAAATGCATCGTTACTGACGCCACTTTCGGCAAGGCCGTTCCGCAATTTGAAGAGACAGACGCGCGTCTGGCGGAAACCGTGAAGCCGTTGCTGGATCGCAAGCGCGTGCCGGTGATGGGAGGCTTCATTGCTTCGACGCGCGAGGGCGTTGCCACAACGCTGGGACGCGGTGGATCGGATTTCAGCGCTGCCATCATCGGCGCGGGCCTGAATGCCGAGCGCATTGAGATATGGACGGACGTTGACGGCATGATGACCACCGACCCAAATCTCTGTCCCGACGCGCGGCGCATCAAGAACATCAGCTTTGAAGAGGCGGCCGAGCTTGCCTATTTCGGCGCGAAGGTCTTGCATCCGGCCACGCTGCTGCCGGCCATCCAGAAAAATATTCCCGTTCTGATTCTCAACTCGCGCAATCCTAAATGCGAAGGCACTCGCATCACGGCCACGGCGCCCAAGAGCAAAAATATTTTTAAGGCGATTGCCGCCAAGAAGCGCATCACAGTGGTCGATGTGGTTGCGACGCGCATGCTAATGGCGCATGGCTTTCTCAAAAGCATCTTTGAGGTTTTCGCCAACCATCGCTGTCCCGTGGATATGGTTTCCACCTCTGAAGTCAGCGTTTCGGTTACCGTCGATTCGAATGAATCCATTGCGGCCATAGCGGCTGATTTGGCTAAGCTTGCCGACGTGAAATATCAAGGCCGCAAAGCCATCGTCTGCCTGGTGGGTGAAAATATCAAAAGCACGCCGGGAATTGCTGCCAAGGTCTTCAGCGCTATTCCTGACGCCAACATTCATATGATCTCCCAGGGGGCGTCTGAGATTAATATAGGCTTTGTGATCGATGAAGACGCCGTGCCCGATGTAGTCTCGCGCCTGCACCGCACGTTCTTTGCGCAAGTGGATCCCGAGGTCTTTGCATGAAAGCCGTTCACATGAAAGCCGTTCACGTGAAAACCCCAGAGGTGTTCTCGTGAGAATTCTGGTCCTGGGCCGTGGTAAGACCGGCGCGCTGGTTGCGGAAGTAGCGAAAAAGCGTGGGCATGAAGTCCGCTCATTGGCCAGCCAGGAAAACCAGGACGGTCGCGCCCTGACGCCCGCCACGCTGAAGGAAATCGATGCGGTCATTGATTTCACCACGCCGCACGCGGCGATCCCCAACATCATCCGTTGTGTTGAAGCTGGAGTTCCCATCGTCGTGGGCACAACCGGCTGGTACCACCACATCGATAAAGTGCGCGAGCTGACTCACGAACGACAAGCTGCCGTGCTTTATGGCTCAAACTTTTCCATTGGGATGAACTTCTTTTTCAAGGCCGTACAGGCCGTCACGCCGATCCTGAGACACCAGTATCGCGGCAGCATCGTGGAACGCCACCATGTCCACAAGAAAGACAAACCATCCGGGACGGCCGTGACCATCCAGAAGATACTGGAGTCCGGTTCCGGCGAAAGTGTTGAAGTAGCCTCTGTGCGCGAAGGTGAGACTGTAGGCATGCACCTGGTGATGCTGGACTCGACGAACGACACGATCCTGTTTACCCACGATGCAAAGTCGCGCGTCGGATTTGCTGAAGGCGCAGTGCGCGCGGCCGAATGGATCAAGGGCAAGGCGGGATTTTATGAGTTCCCGGAGATTGTCGATCAGCTTTAAAAGCGATTTACCACAGAGGACACAGAGGAACACGGAGGAAAGTCGGAAGCGGAAGATCGAGGAGAGGACCGTACGCAAAGTGATTTTTTCTTCCAGTTTCTCGTTTTTTTTCCTCTGTGTTCTCTGTGTCCTCTGTGGTAAAGGTTTTTGTTATCCTTAGTTCACCATGAATCTTCAAGGCTGCGGCACCGCGCTTATCACCCCGTTCAAACAGGACCAGAGCATCGACGAGCAAGCCCTTCGCTCACTGGTCGAGTGGCAGATTACCTCTGGCATTCACTTCCTTGTTCCATGCGGGACTACGGGCGAAACGCCGACGCTAAGCAAAGACGAATGGCTGCGCGTAATCGATATCACGATTGAAGTGAACGGTGGCCGCGTACCGATTGTTGCCGGAGCTACCTCGAACTGCACCGCAGAAGCTGTGGAGAAAGCGCGTGAGCTCAGCCGTCGCAAGGGCGTGGACGCTATCCTCACCGCGTCTCCCTATTACAACAAGCCGACGCAAGAAGGCCAATACCAGCACTTCAAGGCCATTGCAGAAGCTGTGGACAAACCGCTGGTGCTTTATAGCGTGGTCGGCCGCACCGCCGCCAATATTGAGCCGGCAACTCTGGGCCGACTGGCCAAAATTCCCAACATCATCGCCGTGAAAGAAGCGAGCGGCAACATTTCACAGATTGCTGAGGTCTTCAACCACGTGCCGGAAAGTTTCCTCGTCTTTTCCGGTGACGACGCCATCACGATTCCCGTGATCGCGCTGGGCGGCGTAGGCATTATTTCTGTCTGCTCGAATGAAATTCCGAAAGAGATGTCACAGCTGACGGCTGCCGCGCTGAACAACGATTGGGACAAAGCCCGTCGGCTACAACGCCAGTACCTGCGCCTGATGCAGGCCAACTTCCTGGAATCGAATCCTATGCCAGCGAAAGCCGTGCTGGCGATGATGGGCCGGATCGAAGAAGTGCTGCGCTTGCCTATGCTGCCGGTCAAGCCGGAAACACGTTCGAAGCTTGAAAAGGTTGCTGCTGAAGTGGGCTTGCTTCAGGTGCATGCATCAGTTTCAGACCTCTAAAGAGAAAACTTTACCGCTGATTGTCACGGATCAACACTGATCTGCAAGGGCTTACTGTTGCCAGCAGATATTGCAAAAAAAGAGCGGCCAACGCCGTTTAGCGCAGCCGCTCATGCATCGCCTCCGGACACGGCTGCCTGGGGAACAGTTAAATGCCCGGCGTCCGTTTCCAGAGGGCTTACCCACCTAGGAGAACATCCCTCATTGGGAAGATCGCGGCAATAAAGTTTTCTTGCAAAAGATTTTTCTCTTTCCGCTGCTTTTACCAATCTTTACGAAATTGCTTCCGCTGAGAAGGTATGGCCAGACTGGGCGCGGCGCAGAGTCTTCTCTGAAATGGCCAGCCGCCTATACAGATCAGAATATCTTTCTGCCATCTTCATGGCGCTAAAGTTTTTTTGAGCGTGGTGCACGCAAGATTCCGAGCTGATGCTTGAGATATTTTGCAGGGCCAAAACTGCCTGGTCTGGGTCGTTCACTAAGAAGCCAGTCACACCTTCTCTCACCACCTCAGCGTGCGCGCCTTTGCGGAATGCCACTACCGGAGTACCAGATGCCGCTGCCTCCATTGCCACCAGAGAGCTTGTCTCTTCCGCCAGGCTGGTAATCAGCAAGGCCTGTGCGTGTCGCAGCAACTTGCGCTTCAACTCCGCCGATGGCGCAGAGATAAATCTGGTATTCGGCATTGTTCGAAGGAGCGGCGCCACTTCCCGTTCGAAATATTGCTGATGATAAGAAAAAGGATAGACCTGCCCCGCAAGCGTGATTGGCATCGCAGCACGCTTCGCCGTGTCTAAAGCCAAATGCGGAGCTTTCTCTTCACAGATGCGTCCCAACCAGAGCAGGCCTTGGCGGCTGTCATTCTTCGCAACATCCTTCGCAAAACCACTTGCTCTTTCGAAAGAATCCAGGGCGATCCCGTTAGGAACCACCCCCGCTAGCGCGTCGAGATCGGAAAAGCTTTTCGCCTGGGATTCAGAGACGCAGTTAAAGCTTACATTCACCGGAGCATCATCGAACGTTCCCACAGGATAGAAGCTGCGCGGGAGATGCAGCGTGGCCAGCACAGGTATGTCGATTTCAGCGGCACGTTTCCAGAAACTGCCGGAATGGTCATGGATGAGATCGAACGCCTTGCCTTCGCGAGCACGCCGACGCACAAACTCCACGATCCGGTCTTCATGCTCTACCCGCCGCCGCTCATAGTCGTCCGGCGCGGTGCAGGGCTGGCCGGTGGGAAACAACTCGCCGCTTACGCGCGATCCCGCTGAAGCGGCCACTGTGGTGTGGACGCCGCTGCGCGCCATTTCGCGTTCCAGCGTCCATAGTATTTGTTCCGCGCCGCCCGCTGACTCGTGATGAACCGTGAGCAGCGGGTACGCCACATAAAGAATCCGTGCCATCGATTGTGAGATGCAAAATCAGGTACAAAGTAAGGCTTTGCTGGCCAAACGTTCTTGCAGTTATACTCCGCACTTGCTCTTTTAAACTTGAAACTGAGGGTCAGCAGTCTTTGGCCTGAGTTCCACGGCACACATAAACATGGATGTCTTACG
>DATBVH010000557.1:0-2625 GCA_036515395.1 Candidatus Angelobacter sp. | reverse complement strand
CTGAGTGAATGATAGCCCCGCACGGTGCTTCTTACCTGCGCCAGCGCGTCTCGTGAAATGCGCTCCACGTCCTTGATTTCCTGAACGGCCCGCGCCGGGTCTCGTTCTGCCAGTTTGGATGCCAGCTCTGATTTCAGCACGATCACCGAAAGTGTGTGTCCCAACACGTCGTGCAAATCTCGCGCAATGCGCTCTCGCTCTGCAATCTTCGCCAGGTGCTCAACTTCTTCCTGCGCCATTAGCAGCTTCTTGTTGTCCAGCCCGCGTTGCCGGAAGTGTATGTTGATGGCGCCAACCAGCAGAGAAAAAACCGTGGCCGGAACCCAGAAATAGGGTGATAGATGGAATACCAACGTTTCCAGGCCTATGGCGACCAGCACTAGCGGCAAGATGCGTGCAGAAAACCCGGTATCCCCAGTCGCTGCAACGAAAGCCGCCGCATAAATAAAGTAGACCGAGGCGCCCGGGTTCATCGGGGCCGAGACCATGCCAAGCACCGTGATAGCCGCGATGATCCAAAGCAGCTTTTTGCCTTTAATCCAATAACCCCAGAAATAGAGACCCAGGAAGATCACCATGCCGGCAATTGTCGGTGCCCAAAACCTGGCTGTCGTCTGGCCGCTTGCATATCCAAAAAACGGTACGCTGGTCAGATAGATCAGCCAGGCATAAGGAGTCCAGCCGATGTCTTTATTTTGGGGCAGCAGTCGCATGGCGGTTCCGATTTTCAGGCGTTCACTTTTACATCATCGCGGCTATAACCGCGCAGCGCAAGCAAAAGAAACGCCACAGTAAATGCCACAAGGGCCGCAACATGGACCGCGGCGCTTCCTGGACGGCCAAAGCCAACCTGCTGTAACGCCAGCTGGCCCAGGTGGGTCGACGGCAGAAACGGAGCCAACCGCTGCAGAAATTTAGGTAGCAATTGCAACGGCAGCCATAGGCCAGAACAAAATGACATTGGCAGGAACAGGATATTGACCACAGCAGGCGCCGCATTCGGCGCGGCATAGCAGCCAATGGCTAGCCCCAGGGCGCAGAAAGGAATTGAGCCGGCAATCATGACGCCCGTCAGCCTCAGAAATGCGCTGAGCGAAAGATGTACACCGCCAAACTGTGTTCCCAGGATGAACAATAAGGAAATGATGATCGCGCTAAAGACAAGGCTCATCGCGGTTTTGGCGAGCAGATAGGCCAGCGGTGGCATCGGACTGGCGCGCTTCACTTGCAGCCATCCATATCCGCGTTCCATGGCAACCCCCGCCCCAAAGCCGAATAGGCTTGCGCCCATCACTCCAAACGTCGAGTAAGTAGCCAACAGGTATGTGGCCAGGCTCACTCCGCCAACCGCTTGTCTGCCGCCGAACGCAATGCCAAACATCACGTAAAAAAGTAACGGGAAGGCAAGCGTGGGAATCACGTAGGCCGGTTGCCGAACGGTCTTCAGAATCTCGTACTTCGCCTCTGTGCCATATACGCGTAATGCGCTGTGCTTCACAACCTGCGGGATCTCTGCTGCGTAGCTGCTCATACTGTCACCTCCTGTGCGGCTTCCTGCCGTCCGGATTCAACAATCTCAAGAAACGCCTCTTCCAATGTGCTGCTGGAAACCTCCAATCCAGATATATTCGGATCGCGAAGAAAAAGTTCACGTAACACTGGTTCCACCTGCGATGTACATATCTCCATTCTGCCTTCGTGTTCTGCGACGCTGCGGACCTGTGCGATCGATTCGATTTCGCCGGAGCGCAAAATCGTCGTACACTGGATTCTTCTTTGCGCCGTTCGGGCCTTGATTTCTGTCGAGGTCCCTTCAGCTACGATTACACCGTGATTCAGCACCACGACACGGTTCGCCAGGGCATCTACCTCTTCAAGATAGTGCGTAGTCAGCACCACCGTGCGGCCTTGCTGGAGCAGTCGTCGAATCTGCTGCCAGATCAGGTGTCGTGTGCCAATGTCCAGCCCTACCGTAGGCTCATCCAGGAAGAGAAGGTCGGGATTGCCGCAGATCGCCAGCGCAAATAAGACGCGCTGCTTCTGACCTCCGGAAAGGGCGCCAAACATCCGGTTTTCCATTCCTTCCAGCCCCGCTGCTTCCAGCGTCGACTCCAGTGACAGCGGCATAGAATAGTAGCTCCGGAATAGGTTAATGTGCTCGCGCACCTTCAGCGTCTCCGGCACCTTGGCTACCTGCAGCATCGCTCCCACTCGGCCACGAGCTGACGCGTCGCGCGGATCACGCCCAAAAACCTTTACACTTCCTGAACCCGGCTTGGAGAGTCCCAACAGCAGCCGGACAGAAGTAGTCTTGCCCGCCCCATTCGGGCCTAGCAGAGCCAGCAACTCGCCTGCACGCACGTTGAGGCTCACATCGTTCAGCGCCGTGATCGCGTCATATTTCTTCGTCACGCCCACAAGCGACGCCACGGTTGATTCATTCTTTTGCATTGTCAATTTCCTCGATTCGATCATTTCGCCGCCCTTCGCATTAGAGGCAATCAGGATGGCGAATTTAGTATCGAATCAGAGGTAGGGATGGAGAAGTGAGGGATGTCATTATTCGTAGATGACAAATGTCATAGAGCGAAAAGATCCGCGTAATCAAAACAAAATGGTTTCTTT
>DATBVH010000556.1:0-5885 GCA_036515395.1 Candidatus Angelobacter sp. | reverse complement strand
AAAATGATCCTGAATTCGGCCCAGAATATTCTTTTCGCGGTTGCGGACAACAGTGATTCGGCCGTGATTGTCGATACGGTGAAAAACCGCATTTTGACGGAGATTAAGACCACGGCTCCGGCGGCCATGCTGGCCCGGCAACCGAATTTCAAGGGCGCAAACCCTACAGGGCTGGCCTTGTCGCCTGATGAACGGACTCTTTACGTTACGAATGGCGGAACAAATTCAATCGCGGTAATCCACCTCGATCATGAATCGGATGAAGGGCACGTCGTTGGGCTAATTCCCACTGCGTGGTATCCGAATGCGATCAGCGTCAGCCATGATGGCCGATCATTGTATGTAGTTAATGCAAAATCGAATGCGGGTCCCAATCCTGGTGGTTGCCGCAACAATTTTGCCAGATCAGGAGATCGCCCATGCGCTCTGGCCCAGCAATATGTGTGGCAACTTGAAAAGGGAGCTCTAACGGTAATTCCAACGCCGGGACCTGAGGAATTAAAATCCCTGACTTTGCTGGTGGGCAACAACAATCATTTTTCCATGGCTTCACAGCGGCCGGTCGACAACGGCATATTCACTTTCCTGCACAGCCGGATTCACCACGTTATTTACATCGTGAAAGAAAATCGCACCTATGACCAAGTCTTAGGAGACCTGGAAAAGGGCAATGGCGATCCTAGACTAAATCTTTTCCCTGACGCGCTCGCTCCTAATCACCATGAAATTGCGCGAAGATTTGTCACGCTGGATAATTTTTATGACAGCGGCGAGGTAAGCGGCAATGGCTGGAACTGGAGCACAGCCGCCCGTGCAACGGACTTCGTGGAGCGCACCATCCCTATGAACTACGCCGACAGAGGCCTGGGTTATGACGTTGAAGGCGTGAATCGTGGCATCAATGTGGGCGCTACCAGGCCGGAGGACCGTATTCACGGCAAACTGGAAAATCCTGACGACCAGCTTCCCGGAAATGGCGATGTCGGCGCGCCGGATGGCCCTGAAGAAGATGAGACGGGCGCGGGCTTCTTGTGGGATTCAGCCCTGCGGGCGCATCTCACTGTCCGCAACTATGGCTTCTTTTCCAATCTGGCCCACTATTCAAGCACGACGTTGGGCGGGCCAGCAGTGCCATTGCTCCACGACCCGGCGGCCGCAGGTGTACGCGTTGCGTTTCCCACAAATCCACGGCTGCAGGATATTACCGATCCTTACTTCCGCAGCTTTGATATGCGTTTTGCCGATTACTGGCGCTTCAAGGAGTGGGAACGGGAGTTCGACGAATATGTAAAGCGCGATAATCTACCCAATCTCGAACTATTGCGCATTTGCCACGATCATTTCGGCAATTTTTCTGAAGCTCAGGACGGCGTGAATACCGTGGAAACCATGATGGCGGATAACGACTACGCGCTTGGCCTGGTCCTGGAAAAAATAGCCCACAGCAAATATGGCAAAGATACTCTGATTTTCGTGATTGAAGACGACGCTCAGAATGGCGCTGATCATGTAGATGCCCATCGCAGTATTGCCCTGGTTGCAGGCCCCTATGTGAAACACGGAGCGGTTGTCTCACAATATTTCACCACCGTTTCAATGTTGAGGACAATTGAAGACGTTCTGGGAATCAAACCGCTTGGCCTGAATGATGCATTTCAGCTTCCCATGGCAGCGGTGTTCTCTGCCCGGGAAGCCGCATGGACTTACACGGCGCGCATACCCGCGATCCTGCACACAACTCAGCTTCCTCTGCCCGCCCCAAATTCAACCGCACAAGTTCAGTCTTCAATTCCAGCCCACGAGGCCACTTACTGGGCAGAAAAAACCAAGGGCTTTGATTTCAGCACTGAAGACAAACTGGATTCTGACAGCTTCAACCTGGTGCTGTGGAATGGACTCAAAGGAGAGGGCACGCCCTATCCTTCAGGACGCGATGGCCGCAACTTAAGCAAACACCGCCGGTCGCTGCTGCGCGACCTTAGGAAAAGCAAGAACTGATAAGCATCGTACGCGGCGAATACGTTATCATTATCCAAACGACAAGCGGCAATTGTAATCACCGCGACGACGGTTGCGCGGTCCTGGGTCCCAGCGTGCGACTCGCTATCAGAACACAGCGCAGCTTTCCGCTCAAGGGTCCGTGCCGGGCCAAAGTACGGCGCGATCATAATAAGGATTGTTACGTCTTTCTATGAATAGCTCGATGCCTCCGCAGCATGATTTAAGTTCGTTGCGCATTGATGACCGTTCCCGCCCTGTCTCCAGGACAGGCAAGCGGCTGGGACTGTTCGCGGCAGCTGTGGGTGCTATCTTTTTGTTGGGCAGCCTGCTGCTGGCTTTTCAATCGCAAAAGCCTCTGGTTGAAGTAGCTACAGCACGGCCCGCAAGCGGAGCCAAAGCTGAGGCGCTACTCAATGCCAGCGGCTACATCACTCCCCGGCGTCGCGCTACGGTTGCTGCAAAAGTTACGGGTCGCGTGGAGCAGATTTATGCGGAAGAAGGTCTGCGCGTAAAGTCCGGCCAGGTGCTGGCCACGCTGGACTGTTCACAGCCGAACGCTGCGTTGACATCCGCGAAGTCAGATCGAGACGCTACCGCAGCCGCTCTGGCTGATCTTCAGGTCCAGTCCGCCAATGCAGACCGTGAAGCAGTGCGCGCGCAGGGACTGCATACCGCAGGAGTAATCAGCCCACAGGCGCTGGACACGGCCAAAACTACGGCAGAAAGCTTGCACTCCAAGATAGCGCTCACCAAAGAGCAGATCCGTGCCGCCGATTCACGCATTGGCGTGGCCAAAGAAGATGCGGACAACTGCATTGTGCGGGCGCCGTTTGACGGCATTGTGGTTTCAAAAGACGCGCAACGCGGCGAGATCGTTTCACCTATCTCTGCGGGCGGAGGATTCACACGCACGGGCATCGCTACGCTGGTGGACATGAATTCGCTTGAGATTGAGGTGGATGTAAACGAATCGTACATTGCGCGCGTGCAGCCGGGGCAGCGAGTGAGCGCAACGCTAGATGCATATCCTGACCGCGAGCTTCCTGCCAAGGTCCGAACGGTCATTCCTACGGCAGACCGCCAGAAGGCGACGGTAAAAGTGCGCATTGCCTTTGACAAACTTGATGACACGATTCTGCCCGACATGGGCGTGAAGGTAGCGTTCCTCAGCGCTGTTCCTCCACCGGAAAAAAATAGAGGCAGTGAGGCGCGTGCAATTATTCCAAAGTCGGCCGTACGCAATGACGGTGGAAAGCAGATTGTCTATCTTGTTCGTGACCAGAAGCTGGAGCGTCGTGCGGTTAGCCTTGGCGCGGAGCGAGGCAGCGATATAGAAATTCTGGCCGGCCTTGCTCCTGGCGATAAGCTGGTGGTGAGCGGCGCGGACAAATTGCATGAAGGGCAAGCTGTGGAAGTGAAACAGTAAGCAAGCAGCAGAAGGGAGCATCGCGATGGTGCGTGTAGACGGAAGCGGCGGATCAAACAGCCTGATACAGGCGCGCGGCCTGGGTAAAACTTATTCTCGCGGCGGCGAGCAGATAAATGTGTTGCAGGCCTTGAACCTCGACGTTGAAGCAGGCGAATTTGTGGCTTTTATGGGCCCGAGCGGTTCAGGCAAGACCACGCTGCTGAACCTGCTGGGCGGACTGGATGTGCCTTCAGCGGGCAGCATTACCGTTGCGGGAGACGAGATCACGCACATGTCACGCAGTCGATTAACGCAGTGGCGCGCGCGGCACGTCGGCTTCATTTTCCAAATGTACAACCTCATTCCTGTGCTCACCGCATTTCAGAATGTAGAATTGCCGCTGTTATTGACCAGCCTTTCAAAAGCCCAGCGACGCAAGCATGTGGAAACAGCGCTGGGAGTAGTGGGACTGAGCGATCGCATCCACCATTTTCCGCGCCAGCTTTCCGGTGGACAGGAGCAGCGTGTGACCATTGCGCGAGCCATTGTTTCCGATCCTACGTTCCTGCTTTGCGACGAGCCTACGGGCGATCTTGACCGCAAGAGTGCGGATGAAATCATGGAACTAATCCTGCGCCTGGTAAAGGAATATAAAAAGACCGTCTTGATGGTGACGCATGATCCTGTAGTCGCCGCCCGGGCTGACATGACATTGCATCTGGAAAAAGGCGTGCTGGTGGAAGCCGACCGCCTGCAAACCGTATCCAGCGGAGGTATGCGATGAAATTCCTTGGTTTGATTCGAGCCAATCTGTTTCGCAAGAAGATCCGCTTCATTCTTACGATTGGATCGTTTGCGGTGGCGCTGTTCCTTTTCGGCGTTCTCGCTGTAGTGCGTGTGGCCTTTAGCGGAGGTATTGATATTGCCGGAGCGGACCGTCTGGTGGTGATTAATCGCACCTCCATCATCCAGCCGCTGCCGCTGGCATACGCGGACAAGATCAGGAGAATTCCGGGCGTCAAGGAAATCACTTACGCCAACTGGTTCGGCGGCGTTTATCAGGACGAACGTAATTTCTTTCCCCAATTTGCCATGGACGTGGATAATTGGCGCAAAGTTTATCCCGAATTCGATATTCCTGAAGAGCAGTGGCAGAACTATGTGAAAGATCGTCAAGGCGCGATTGCCGGCGCAGCTACGGCAAAACGCTTTGGCTGGAAAGTTGGCGATCGCATTCCCATCAAGGGAACTTTTCTGGGCGGCGTGTGGGAGTTCAACCTTGATGGCATTTATCACGGCACGCGACAGGCCGATGATGAGACCCAGTTCTGGTTTCAGTGGAAGCGTTATGAAGAGCAGGTGCCCGCCCAATACAAAGGACACGTGGGCTGGTATACCTTGAAAGTCGAACACCCGGATGACGCGTTGCGGATCTCCAAGGCAATCGATACCGAATTTGCCAATTCACCTTTTGAAACCCACACCGATACCGAGAAACAATTCGCCGCGGGCTGGGTCAAACAATTTGGCAATATCCAGTTTTTAATTATGGCCATCGGCGGAGTTGTCTTTTTCACTCTATTGCTGGTCACGGGGAATACCATGGCAATTGCCGTACGTGAGCGCACAGGAGAGCTTGCCGTGCTGAAAGCAGTGGGATATTCAGACCGGTTCGTCCTGGTGTTTGTGCTGTTTGAATCGCTGCTGGTTGCGTTGATTGGCGGCGCGCTGGGCCTTGCTCTTGCGAAATTATTCACGCTGGGCGGCGATCCCACGCGAGGGTTGCTGCCATTCTTCTTTTTACCCGGCAAAGCAATCCTGGCAGGGCTGGGAGTAACTCTGGCGGTGGGCGCGGCCAGCGGGATCATTCCGGCGGTTGGCGCAATGCGGCTACGCGTGGTCGACGCACTGCGGAGGGTGTGATCATGGCGATACCTGTTGTTTACAATTTGCGCAGCGTGAAAGAGCGCTGGACCTCAGCCGTAGTCGCCGTGCTGGGAATCGCCGGCACCGTTGGTGTTTTCATTGCCATGTTGTCACTGGCTTTCGGCTTTAAGGCGACGCTGGTTTCTTCCGGTTCAAGCGACAACGCGATGGTCCGCCGCGCCGGATCTACATCAGAGATGGACAGCAGCATTTCACTGGACCAGATCAAGATCATGGAAGACTTCCCCGGCGTGGCCCATGCAAATAGCGGTCCGCTGGTGACTCCTGAGGTGGTTGTGATCGCGCCGTTTCCGCTGCGCTCCACTGGCACAGATGCCAATGTGCAAGTGCGCGGGGTCTCGCCCCGCGCGCTGGAAGTCCGCAACAAAATAAAGATGATTGAAGGGCGTTTTTACCAGCCTGGGCTGGCTGAACTGGTGGTGGGTCGCAATGTGGACAAGACTTACTCCGGTCTCAGCATGGGCGACTCAGTAAAATTTGGCGGTGGAACCTGGCGCGTGGTGGGTGTGTTTGACGCAGGAGGGTCAGC
>DATBVH010000555.1:0-6143 GCA_036515395.1 Candidatus Angelobacter sp. | reverse complement strand
GAACAATCCGTCGATTCAGTGTTGCATGGCACCGGCAATGAGACATTTGAAGCGGTAAAAATGCTGCGCTCAGCCGATCCGGAAAAATATTCGCCCGCTGCCGGAGCTAACTATCCCAACGGCCGCTTTGGTGACAGTTTGCGCCAGGTGGCGCAACTAGTAAAAGCCAATCTCGGCGTTGAAGTGGCGTTTGCCGATATCGGCGGCTGGGACCATCACGTAAATGAAGGCAATGTGCAAGGGCAGATTGCAAATCTCACGCGCGAATTTTCGCAGTCGATTGCCGCGTTGTGGACCGACCTAGGCGATCTGGCGGAGAACACCGTGATCGTCACGATGTCAGAGTTTGGACGAACGGCGCGGGAAAATGGCAATCGCGGCACGGACCACGGCCACGCCAATGTGATGTTTGTTCTGGGCGGTCCGGTTAAAGGCGGCAGGATGTATGGCCGTTGGCCCGGCCTTCAGCAAGAACAACTTTATGAAGGGCGCGACCTAGCAGTGACTACGGATTTCCGGCAGGTGCTGAGTGAAGCCGTGGCCAATCACCTTGGCAATAAGAATCTGACGAAGGTGTTTCCGGGTTTTGACAAAAGCACGCCGAAAGATTTTCTTAGGTATCTCGGATAGTTTGGCTTTAGAGAGATAAGGGCATTTGCCGCCCGAAGCAATGTCACACACCCGTATGCGGCACAATTTCAGCCAGCGCTGATCGGGCAATGCATGGGCCCAGCATTTTCCGCTTCTCCGCGCTAAACCCCTTCCGGCACGTCCTGCACCAATTCCAGCAGCACGCCGCCGGTGCTGGATGGATGGACAAAGACATAAAGGTGTCCGCCAGCGCCGATCTTAATTTCTTCCGACACAAAGCGCGTGCCGGTTTTCTTGAGATTTCCCACGGCCTGCGTAAGATCGGGGACATGGACGGCCACGTGATGCAAGCCTTCGCCGCGCTTCTCCACAAACTTTGCGATGACGGAGTCGGGGCTGGTGGCTTCCAGCAGCTCAATGCGGCTTTGACCCAGCGGAATCATCGCGACCTTGACCTTCTCATGCGGCACGGTCTCTTCGCTCAGGACTTCCAGCCCGAGCTGCTCGTAAAATTTGCGCGCCTGCGCCAGCGACTTAACGGCGATTCCGAGATGGTCAATGGTGTGCATGAATACAGCTCCTGGGAAATAGCTCTTAGCCTTTGGCCTTTAGCTCTTAGCTATTGGGTTTCAGCTCTGAACATTATTCTGAAAAATGGCAGCGACGTGAATATCTCCAAGATGACGACTAATCGATTCCGATCTTTTCTTTTCTCCGTGTCTCCGTGCCTCCGTGGTAGATTTTGCCTTCAACAATCTCCTCCACCAGAGAATACGGATCGCGCTTGTGCTCGGCGATTTCGGCGGCCAGGCGCGCAATCTCTTCTTCTGGCAAGCGCTCGCTCAACAAGCGTTCGAGCAGACCATCCCGCAGCATCTCGATCAAGCGCTCGCGCCAGCTTGAAATCTTCTTCTTTAACAGAAGATCTTTTTGTTCAAGAAACTGTTCGTAGTTCACAATTGCCGCGGCAAGTTCGGGAATTCCGCGACCGTCCATGGCCACGGTCTTGATGATCGGCGGAGTCCATTTGTCGGACCGGATGGCGAGCGACTGCATGGAGCGAATCTCGCGCTCCACGCGGTCCGCGCCTTCGCGGTCACTTTTGTTGATCACAAAAATGTCGGCAATTTCCATGATGCCAGCTTTGATGGTCTGCACGTCGTCGCCCATACCAGGAACGAGAATTACCACGGTTACATCGGCCAGACGGACGATATCGATTTCATCCTGGCCCACGCCGACAGTTTCAATCAACACAACATCTTTTCCCGCGGCGTCGAGCACGGTTGCGGCGTCCGTGGTGGCGCGGGCCAGTCCGCCAAGGTTGCCGCGTGTAGCCATGCTGCGGATGTAGATGCCGGGATCGGCGTGATGGGACTGCATGCGAATGCGGTCGCCCAGGATTGCTCCACCGGTATAAGGGCTGGTGGGATCAACGGCAAGGATGCCAACCGTGCGCTCTTGCTTGCGATATTCGCGAGCAAGTTGATCGACTAACGTGCTCTTGCCAGCGCCGGGAGCGCCGGTCAGACCGATCACGCGGGCACGTCCGGTGAAGTTGAAGAGCGCTTTCAGCAGTTCGCGCGATTCAGGACGGTTATCTTCAATGGTGCTGATGGCGCGGGCCAGCGCGCGCACGTCGCCGGCGCGTATGCGGTCGACCCAATGTTGGAGTGTTGCCGTGGAATGCAAATTATCGGTCCTATTAATTTCCAATTTTCACCGCAAAGGGCGCAAAGGACGCCAAGAAGGATTGATTTTCAGCCTCAGACGAACATCCCCTAGATCGCCAGGAACCTTGTGGTCAATTCTTTTCTCTTTCATTCACTAGCGGCCTTCGCGATCTTTGCGGTGCATTCCTTTGCGGCCTTTGCGGCGAAACTCATGATTTCAATCCTTCAGCAGCTGCCGGGCAATCACCAGCCGCTGGATCTCGCTGGTGCCTTCGCCTATGGTGCAGAGCTTCACGTCGCGATAAAACTTTTCCGCCGGATAATCTTTGATGAAGCCATAGCCGCCGTGGATCTGCACGCATTCATTCGCGCACCTCACCGCTACCTCGCCGGTATAGAGCTTGGCCATGGACGATTCCTGCGTCGTCTTCATCCCTGCGTCCTTCATGGCGGCGGCGCGCATTGTGAGCAACCGTCCGGCGTCGATCTCTGTGGCCATGTCAGCCAGCTTCCATTGTATGGCTTGAAATTCACTGATAGCTTTGCCGAACTGGCGGCGCTGCTTGGAATATCTGAGCGCCGCTTCGTACGCGCCCTGCGCCATTCCCAGCCCGAGCGCAGCAATGGAGATGCGGCCACCATCGAGCACGCGCATGGCATCAACAAAGCCCTGGCCTTCTACGCCGACGAGCGCATCTTCCGGAATGTGGCAGTCTTCAAAGATCAGCTCAGAGGTATCGCTGGCGCGAAGGCCCAGCTTGTTTTCTTTTTTGCCGGGACGAAATCCCTTAGTACCTTTTTCCACGATGAACGCCGAAAGGCCATGGGTGTGCGCGGTCTTGTCCGTGACGGCAATTACCACCGCGACATCGGCATGATGGCCGTTGGTGATAAATGTTTTTGTGCCGTTAAGCACCCATCCGCCTCTCTTGCCTTTGCGCACGGCGCTCATGCGCGCGCCGCCCGCATCAGACCCGGAGCCCGGTTCAGTCAACCCCCACGCGCCCAGCCACTCTCCCGTGGCCAGCTTGGGAACATATTTCTTGCGCTGCTCTTCATTCCCGGCAAGAAAAATATGATTGGAGCAGAGTGAGTTGTGCGCCGCCACTGTGATACCAACGGAACCATCCACGCGGGAAAGCTCTTCAATGGCGATCACGTACTCCACATAGCCCAGGCCGGCCCCGCCATATTCAGCAGGAAAGATCATGCCCAGCACGCCCATGCGACCGAGTTCCTTGATCGTCTCAAGTGGAAAGTGATTGGCTTCATCCCACTTCATTACGTTAGGAAGGATTTCGCGCTCGGCAAACTCGCGCAGAGATTTCTTGAGCTGTAATTGCTCATCTGTCAGTTGGAAGTCCATTAGTCTCCATACCTTCATGCGGCGGCCCAGCAGGCGGCCACCAGCACATGCAAAAGCACTTGTGCCACATTTCTTTGATGCTTCAGGCAAACTCACAATTATTTCACAAGCAGAGCAGCTGCGGTAATCGCGAGCGAGGCGCTCCGCACGGTTCTGCCTCGGTTCAGCCGTCGGCGTGATCGGCAGAAATGGCGGAATACCGCACCAGGCCGCCTGAAATAAGCGTCCGGCGGGATGGCATACCCAGACCAGAGAAGCGCATCCAAAAAGTCGATGAGCCGCATAAACAAACAGTTATTCCTTACCGTTATTTTTTATATAGGCATCTTTTGCGCGCCGCCCCTTACTTCTGCGCAAACTACGGGCGGCGTGCCGGACAATCCCGCGCAGTCGACGCGCCCCAAGGGAGACAGCAGCACGTCACCCGCGGCCCGAGATGTCACGTGGAAAAGCCTGCCCAAGGACTTCCTTCGCGACCAAAAAGATATCTGGACGTTTCCTGTGCAACTTGGCAAAGGACACCATTGGCTGCCAACGCTCAGCATCACTGGCGTAACCGCTGGGCTGATCGTCGCCGATCCGCACGTGATGCCGTATTTTCAGGACCACGCGCGGAACCTTGACCAACTGAACGACACCTTCGATAGCACAATCACGACTGCCGAGGTAATAGCGATTCCCACGACTCTCCTGATCACGGGGTATGCGCGGCAGGACCGGTATCAGGTAGGCACAGCGATACTGGCCGGCGAGGCTTATGGCAATGCCGCCGTTGTGGACCTGGCGGTGAAGGCGATTACGCGCAGAAAACGGCCCAGCGACGTTCCTCCCGGAGGCGATTTTCACAACACGTTTTTTGCCGGCGGCAAGTCGCCATTCAAGGGGAGCAGCTTCCCATCCGGACACGCGGCGGGGGCATTTTCAGTGGCCACGGTGATTGCTAGCCGCTATCACAACCATCGCTGGGTGCCCTGGGTGATGTACGGAATGGCCACGGCCATCAGCTTTTCCCGCGTGACGACCAGCTCGCACTTTCCGTCCGACGTCTTTCTTGGAGCGGCGCTGGGCTATACGATTACGCGCTACCAGGTGCTGAAGCCGAGATGAGCTGAACGGTCCGGGCATCTGGGACAAAATGCACATCCCTGGTTCGGCAACAATTTGATCTGACATTTTTCCAACAGATGCGGGACAATAAGTCCCTTCATGCACTCGTCTTTAAAACCGTTAGATTCCCAGAAATCGGCGACTCCCGCCAACCCCGAGAAGCCCGCGAACCCTGGCACGCGTCTGCTGTCCATTGACGCGCTGCGCGGACTGGTGATGATCATTATGGCGCTGGATCACGTGCGCGATTTCTTTCACGCCGACGCAATGGCGTTTTCGCCAACGGACCTCAGTCGAACCACACCAATCTTGTTCTTGACGCGCTGGATCACCCATTTCTGTTTGCCGGTGTTTGTGTTTGCCGCCGGCGTTGGGAATATTTTTCTACGGACGCAACCGTACAAAAGGCCAGCTCTCACGCTTCCTGTGGACGCGCGGGCTCTGGTTCATCGCGCTGGAACTCACAGTGATGCAGTTTGCCTATAACTTCAACTTTCCCTGGCGCTACCTTATTCTGCTTTTGATTCTCTGGATTTTTGGCATTTGCCTGCTTGCCATGGCTGCATTGGTCTACCTTCCCGTGCGCTGGCTGGCCGTGCTGAGCGTGGCTGTGGTGCTGCTGCACAATTGCCTGGATGGAATTCCGGCAGCAAAGTTCGGACCTGCTGCGTGGATATGGAACCTGCTGCACCAACCGGGCGTGATCCCAGTGGCGGGCAAGCTGGTGCTGGTGACATATACATTCCTGCCGTGGATCGGCGTGATGGCTGCAGGCTTTTGTTTTGGCCGCATATTCCAACTGGATCAGGAGGCGCGCCGCCGGACCATGCTGAGGTTTGGGCTGGCGATGACGATTGCTTTTATCGCGCTGCGGGCGCTGAACCACTATGGTGACCCTGTGCCGTGGGCGCATCAGAAGTCAGCCGTTTTTACCGCGCTCTCTTTTCTCAACACCACCAAATATCCCGGATCGCTTGACTTCCTGCTGATGACGCTCGGCCCGGCCTTGCTGGTGCTGGCCTGGTTTGACCGGCTCGCGTTCAAGGCTGCCAATCCGCTGATTGTCTTTGGGCGCGTCCCGATGTTTTATTTTGTTCTGCACTTTTACCTGATCCATGTGCTGGCAGCTTTGGCGGCGTATCTGCGCTATGGCAGCTCGGCAACGCGGTTCGTGTTCAATCCGCTGCCGTCGATGGTCGGGCCGACGAAGTTATTTCCGTCTCCTTTTGGCTACAGCTTATGGGTGACTTATGGAGTGTGGTTGCTGGTGTTGGTATTGCTTTATCCGGTGTGCCGATGGTTTGTCAACGTGAAAAGCACGAGACGCGATTGGTGGTTGAGTTATCTGTAATCGAAATGGTCGGTTTTCTTCTGTCGCAGACGGGAGAAAACCTCTTCTCCATTGA
>DATBVH010000554.1:0-4948 GCA_036515395.1 Candidatus Angelobacter sp. | reverse complement strand
GCAATGGCAATATCCATCGGGTGCATTATAGCCCGCATCTCCTGATACCCTATTCCCGTGAACCTTATCCTTAACGCCGCTGAAGCGCGGGTGCTGGGTGCGCTGATCGAAAAAGACATTACCACCCCGGACTACTATCCGCTGTCCCTGAACGCGCTGGTCAACGCCTGCAACCAGAAGAACAATCGCGAGCCGGTCACCAGCTTTGACGAAGAGACGGTCCGCCTGGCGCTGCGCAACCTGAGCGACAAGCGCCTGGCCGGTCCAGCCGGCGGCGCAGACGGGCGCGTGACCAAGTATGAGCATCGGCTGCAGGAGGTCTTTAACTTTACCCGGCCTGAAACCGCCATTCTGTGCGTGCTGCTGCTGCGCGGCCCGCAGACTCCCGGCGAACTGCGCGGACGCACGGAGCGCATGCATCGTTTTGAAGACCTGGATGAAGTGCTGAGCGGGCTGCAACAACTCATGCGGCGCGAGCCTCCGCTGGCCAAGGCGCTGGGCCGCCGTCCGGGAACAAAAGAAATCCGCTATGCACATTTGCTCTCCGGCGACGTGGAAGCATGGGAACCACCGGCAGAGGCGGCTTCAAGCTCTGGCTCAGCCGAAGCCGAGCGCCTGATTCAACTGGAAGAACAGATGGCGACGCTGCGCAGCGAAGTGGCCGAACTGAAGCAGCAGATGGCTGAGTTCAAAAGGCAGTTTGAGTAGCAGGAAAACCTTACCACGGATAAACACAGATAACACGGATCAAGAGTTGCTAACGTGGGGGTTTGCGCGGATCAAAACTTTTTACCACTGATTTGCAGTGATGACACTGATCAGGAATTTTTACCGCGGATTCACGCGGATGATCGCGGATAAGCTCACTCAATCTGATCCGTGTTATCCGTGTTTATCCGTGGTAAGGTTTTTCAATGTGGGTGATTCCCGATCACCCAATCTCCATCGTTATCTAAGTGTGATCCCTGTCACATCACGTCGGCAAGCGCAATTCTATGATTGTCATCTCAAAGCTGCCTGACGGCGTACAATTGGCTGCGTCGCCACCTGGGCGGGATGGTTGACTACCATTTCGCCTTTTTCGGCTGAAGGCCAGCACCTGAGAAGGCCGGCATGTCTGGCCGGATTGGCCACATCGCCTGAGGAGGATCAATGTCAACGGTCGCCCACTCTGAAGCCGGGATAGAGCAGCTCTTACACGCCGACAACGAACTTCTGCCGCCAAAATCTCTGGTGGAAAATGCGCGCCTGAAAGATTACGCCGCGGAATACAAGCGATCGGTGGAAGATCCTGAAGCGTTCTGGGCCGCCGCCGCGAGTGAGCTGGAATGGTTCCGTCCGTGGACGAAAGTTTTTGACTGGAAGTATCCGACGTTTGAGTGGTTTCAGGGCGGCAAATTCAACATCACGCATAACTGCCTTGATCGCCAGGTAAAATCCGGCCGCAAAAATAAAGTTGCGTATATATGGGTTGGTGAGGACGGCACCGAACGCCAGGTCACCTACGGCCAGTTGCTGGACCAGGTGGGCCGCACGGCGAATGCGCTGAAGTCGCTGGGCGTGAAGAAGGGTGACCGCGTCATTGTTTATATGCCGCTGTGCCTTGAAGGCGTGGTTTCCATGCTGGCGTGTGCGCGCATTGGCGCTGTGCACTCCGTGGTGTATGCAGGCTTTAGCGTGGGAGCGCTGCGCAGCCGCATTGAAGACGCCCAGGCGCGCGTGATTCTTACAGCGGATGTAACGTATCGCCGCGGGAAGATGGTGCCGTTGCGCGCCATTGTGCAAGAGTCGATTGCCGGGCTGGAGCTGGTGGAAAAAGTTGTGGTGCTCCGCCGCGCCAGGCCGCTGATCGAACTCACGGAGCGCGAAGTGGATTTCAACGAACTGGTGCAGGCGCAGAAAGCCGAATGCCTGGCCGAGGTGATGGACGCTGAAGACCCGCTTTACATCCTCTATACCAGCGGGACCACCGGCAAGCCCAAGGGCGTTGTTCACGTGCATGGCGGTTACGCCGTTGGCATTCACTACCACATGACACGCTTCTGGGATATCCGCGATGACGACGTTTATTTCTGCACGTCCGATATCGGCTGGGTGGTGGGACATTCTTATATTGTCTATGCGCCGCTGCTCGCGGGCGTGACCACGTTGTTCCGCGAAGGCGCAATTGACTATCCCAATCCTGGGATAGCGTGGGAGCTGGTGGAAAAATATCGCGTCTCTGTAGCGTTCACCGCGCCGACGGCAGTCCGCATGTTCATGCGCCACGGCGACGAGCTGCCGAAAAAATCCGACCTCCGCAGCCTGCGTCTTTTCACCTGTGCTGGTGAGCCGCTGAATCCTGAAGCGTTGCAGTGGGCATATCGCGTGCTCTGCGGCAATGGCACTACGGCCTTCGTCGCCGACAACTGGTGGCAGACTGAAACCGGCGGCCCGTGCCTTGGCACTCTGCCGATCATGGCAGCGCGTCCGGCAAAAGCTGGCAAGGCGCTTCCCGGCGTAGTGGCCGAAGTCGTGGACCAGCAAGGCAACAAGATGCCGCCGAACAAAGGGGGACTGCTGGTAATCCGCAAGCCATTTCCGCATATGTTCCGCACGGTTTATGGCGATCCGACGCGTTACTCGCAGGATTGGGGCAAGGTTCCCAACTGTTACACCACGGGCGATGTCGCTGTGTGCGATCAGGACGGCTACTTCACCGTGGTCGGCCGCGCTGACGATGTGCTGAACGTCGCCGGCCATCGCATTGGCACCGCCGATGTTGAAGGCGCGCTGGTCAGCCATCCTGCCGTTGCTGAAGCGGCCGTCATCGGGCGCCCCGATGAAATCAAGGGCGAGAACATCAAGGCCTTCGTGATCCTGCGCATCGGCCACACCGGTTCGCCGGAGCTGGAACAGAAATTGAAAGAGCATGTGCGGCACGTGCTCGGCGCAATCGCCGTGCCGGCTGAAATTGCTTTTCCCGATAAGTTGCCCAAGACGCGCAGCGGCAAGATCATCCGCCGCCTGTTAAAAGCGCAGGAACTGGGGCGAGACGTCGGCGATCTCTCCACACTCGAAGAGTAGCGAGTGTTGGGAAAGTCCACACCGGTGCGGGCCACCCGACTCAACCCCGCACCGGCTGTGGCAAACATTCGCTTATTGCGTGCCGCTCATAGCTGTTACCCAATATTGGATTGCCTGATCACGCGCGATCATTCAGGTTCTGATCCGTGTATCCGCGTTAATCCGCAGTAAAACCCTTCCGACTTTGCGCTTCCAGCCACACTCAGGTAAGGCCCTTAATCCTCTGATCTCGGTAGCAGGCCCTATTTCCACTCGCACCATTTGTAGCAAGAATTGCCAGTCGAAACCCACATTCAAGAGTTATTCAATGGTCGAACACTCATTTTGCGTTCGCGTTGGGAGAAGAGCGGTGAGAATTGCCGTTGCCGCCATGCTATTTGTGTTTTTAGGATCGTCGGCCTTTGCCCTGGGCGAAGATGGACGTCGCCCGCCCGCGTCTGAGTCAACATCGACGTCGGCTTCCGCCGCGCCTGCACCTGCTTCTGCATCCGCTGCAAACGCGGCTTCAACACCAAACACAACCATTGCCTTCAGCGTGTCGCCCGCGCCAGCTGAAATAAAACCTGGTGTTCCTTTAGCCGTCGCGCCCGCTGTTGTCGAACCAGCTCCGGCCACCGCTCTGGTCGCACCGCCGCCCGCCGCGTTCGTCAAGCTGAAAACTCCGCCGCACACACACACCTTCTTTGACGCACGCAACACCTTGGGCTTCGCCACTCTGGGCGCGTCGCTCACTGCTGACGCGCTCTCCACGCAAAAAGGGCTGGCGTATCCCGGCTTCAATGAAATGAATCCCATTGCGCGTCCGTTTGTTCAGAGCCGCATGGGCGCTGCCGTTTACAACGCCGGCAGCTTCGGCCTGCTGGCGGGATTGATGTACTGGGCGCACAAAACGGAGCACCACAAACTGGAGCGCATTCTGCCCTTCGCCGTCGGCGGATGGGAAGGCCTGCTCAGCATGCGCAACTACCACGTGATTGCGAATCGAGCGCGGTAAGCCCTTCGCGGCAGACCAGGAAAAACCTTTGCCGCAGATTTGCGCTGATGATCGCAGATAGCAGCCATCTGGAAAACTTAGAGGGAATAAAACTCCCGTCTGACAGTTCTTACATCACATCTTCTCAATTCCTCCTGGGCCGCACGTCTCACGCGGCCTTTTTTCTTGCTTCTGCCCAATGCAGATCAGTGTTATCAGTGTTGATCAGTGGTGAGCTATCCGCCGATTCTGCCGGCGGTTGCCCCTCAGGATAGAATGATGGCGCTCGCTGCATCCACGCCAAAGATCCTGGAAGGAATGAATGGCTGAGGAAACTGCTCCAAAATCACAGTTGCGCCGCGCCATGGGCTTCTGGGACGTGCTGCTCTTCAACATTGCCGCCGTGCTGGGCCCGCGCTGGATTGCCGCCGCCGCGCACAACGGCACTTCGTCCATCAGCTTGTGGGTGCTGGCCGCCGTGTTCTTCTTTTTGCCGACGGCGCTGATCATCATTGAGCTTTCCACGCGCTATCCCGCGGAAGGCGGGCTGTATGTATGGAGCAAAGAAGCGTTTGGCGACTTCCACGGCTTTGTGGCGGGATGGGCGTACTGGATTTATACGTTCTTTTATTTTCCCGGACTGCTGACCGCCAGCATGGCCATGTCGGTGTATATCGGTGGGCCGAAGTATGCGTGGCTGGCAGGAAGTCCAAAATATTTGCTCTGGGCGTCCTTAGGACTGCTGGCCATTGCGGTGCTCTTAAATATTGTCGGGCTCGATATCGGCAAGTGGCTCCAGAATGCGGGCGGCATTTCCACCTACGTTCCGCTGGTGATGCTGGTGGGCATTGGAACATATCTGGCGATGCATCGTGGAGGCGCAACCCATTTTTCCTGGCCGCGGCTCTG
>DATBVH010000553.1:0-4887 GCA_036515395.1 Candidatus Angelobacter sp. | reverse complement strand
TTGGAATGCGCATAATCCAGCCCGCGGCAGATCTGCCGAGTTAGCTGTAACACTTCATCGGTCGCCAGGACACGCTTTTCCGCCAGCAGTTCATGCAGCGTGGTGCCTTCAATGAACTCCATGGCGATGTAGAAGATACCGTCCTGTTCGCCGGCATCGTAAATGGTAACTATGTTGGGATGGTTGAGGACGCCTGCGGCGCGGGCTTCATTCTGGAAACGGCGCACCATTTCCTGCGCGTCCAGACCGTGGACGTCGAGCCGCATCGTTTTTAGCGCTACGGTCCGCCCGATCGTAGGGTCCAGCGCTTTGTACACAACGCCCATGGCGCCGCGACCAAGCTCACCGGTAATCTCGTATCTGCCAACCGTCTGAATAGACATCATGAGGGCTTTATCTTTTGTGACTCAGTGGCGCCCTTGCCTGTCTTGGGGGAGTAGACGTATTCAAATTTAAGCGAAAACTATTGCTGGAGGACACACACTCCGAGTGACCCGAAAATATCTCATTCTGTTACTCCGGGTCAATGCTCGTTCACCCCGGTCATGTGACTTTAGTTTGCCGATACAAGCAGGGAGAAATACCTTAATTTTGCCGCTCCCTTCGCCTTACAATGCGTGACATGCGCCTTCACATGATTGCCGTGCTTCTGCTGCCTTTTGTCCTTTCCGCCCACACCATAACGTCGGCCAAATCGCAAACTCCGCAACATCCTGCCAACAATTCTCAAGGCGGGGAAACTCCCTCTGCCGACCAGCGGGCCGAGCTTGAAGAAGGCATCAAGCATGTGTTGCTCTCCCAGGTGGAAGCCTGGAACCACGGCAAGCTTGAGGCTTTCATGCAGGGCTATTGGCACTCTCCCGATCTCACGTTCTTTTCCGGCGCCACTGAAACCCGCGGATGGGAGTCCACCTTGGCTCGCTATCGCCAACGCTATCAGGCGGAAGGCAAGGAGATGGGTAAGCTTGAATTTCAGAAGTTAAACATCGACCTGTTGAGCCGCAGATCCGCCGTAGTGACTGGTGAATGGCGTCTTACTATGTCCGATGGCAAACAGCCTCATGGTTTATTCACGCTGATTTTCAAACGCCTGCCCGCCGGATGGAAGATCGTGCACGATCATACTTCGAGCGAATAGCGCAATACGGCTAAAAACCAAAATACGGGGATACCTTCTGCAATCAATTGCATAGCCCCTAAGTGGGTTAGAGGACTAGGTCAGCATATTCAGGATGTTTGGTCAGATATTCGGCGACGGAAGGGCAGATCACATCAACCTTTAAGCCCTGTTCGCGGGCCCACTCCAGCGCGGAGTGCGCCAGTTCAGAACCTAGGCCTTGGCCGCGCAACTCAGCCGGCACTTCACTATGGATAAGCTGCAAGACCTTGCCGGCCAGCGTGTATTCCAGGTAAGCCACGTGTCCTTCGCGCTCGATTTCAAGGCGTCCGCTGGTGGCCTGCACCGGTTCCGGTTTAGGTGATGATGTCTTGCGGCGAAACATACTTCCATTTTTCCTGACAGGCGGCCAGCAGCGCAAGCGCTTGGCCATCGACATCGCTCAAACCAGGAAAAAGCAAAAGCTCACCGCGGAGGCGCGGAGGGGGCCGCGCGGCGGGTCTACACAGGACCAAACCTTACCACTGATCCCACTGATGCGCTGATTTACACATATCTGATAGGCTGGCACCGACAAGGACACGAAGGAACACCAAGGGTCACCATAGAGGGCCGCAGAGGACCACGGAGAAAAGGAATTGCCTGCGCCACAAGATCAATCCGTGCAGATGGAATACCCCTGCCATCCATCCCAGGCTGCTACCATTACTTCTATGATTGGACGCCCCGAACCCAACGAAGCCGTTCCATATTATTTCGGCTATATCAACCGCGTTGCCGGCGATGACATTCTCCACGCGCTGCAAAGCCAGTTGGATCAAACGCCGGCTTTTCTGCGCAGCATCTCGGAAGAAAAATCTCTTTATCGTTACGCGCCGGAAAAATGGAGCATCCGCCAGATGTGGGGTCACGTGAATGACACCGAGCGCGTCTTCCTGATGCGTGCCCTGTGGTTAGCCCGCAAGTTCGAGACGGCACTGCCCAGCTTCGACCAGGACATTGCGGTCGGCGCAGCTGGATCAGACGATGTGCCATGGGCGCGGCACGTGGAAGAATTTCATGAAATCCGCCTCGCGACCATTTCATTCTTCCGCAATCTTCCTGAAGAAGCCTGGGCGCGAACCGGCACAGCCAGCGGCAATCCATTTACGGTAAGGGCCTGCGCCTTCATCGTGGCCGGGCATGTGGCGCATCATCAGGCGGTATTGCGGGAGAAGTATCTGTAATCGCGCTCTCCTTCGCTGCGCGCGTCTGCAGCGGATGAATGATCTTTTTACCGAGCAGACGGGCAGCGCAAAACTTTACTACTCAGGCATATCTCTTATTTGGTCCTGCAAGCACACCTATCTTTGGCCTTCCGTCGGCGAAAGTTGTATCCTCAATTTAATTGTCGAAGGGCTTCCGGTCTTCGAGCAGTGCCCATGTCGTTGAAAAAACCGAATACTCAGCGTGCGTCCCAAGCCACGCCTATGCCCGCTGCTGCAGCAGCCGAGCACGCGCTGGTTCAGCACAAGCTTGTGCTGGAAACCTTGCTGGAGAGCACCGCCGATTTCATTTACATGAAAGACCGCGACGGACGTTATGTGTTCGTCAATCCTGCTGCGGCGGAATCGGTGGGCAAGAGCGCGGAGGAAATTATTGGCCAGGATGATCGCGCGCTTTTTCCTGAAGAGCATGCGCGGCACATCATGGAAAAAGACCGCCAGATCATGGCTTCAGGGATTTCCGAAGTTTTTGAGGAAACCCGCGCTTCGAATGGCCGAGTACGGCACTTGCATTCTTCCAAAAACGTTTGCCGCGATTCCTCCGGCACGGTGATAGGCATTGTGGGGATTTCCCGTGACATCACCGAACTTAAGCGCGCGGAAGAAGCTTTGAATTCCAGCGAGTTGAATGCGGCGGGCGCGCGCATGGCCAACGCTCTGGCGCATGAAATTAACAATCCGCTGGCCGCCCTTACGAATGCGCTTTTTCTGCTGCGCAATAGCAAAGGATCAATGTCGGCTGAGGAACTCCTTGGCACGGCCCAGGAGTCGCTTTGGAGAATAACCAAGATCACGCGCCAGATGATTGGTCTTTACAATCGCACCGCGGCTGCACGACATATCCAGGTGCAGGACGTGGTGAAAGATACGCTGGCAAACCTGGATTTACGCATCAAGAAAAAGCACATTCATTCTGAAACCAATCTTCTTGCCTGTGAGTTCTACGGCATTGACGCGGACTTGCGTCAACTGATTACTGCGCTTATGGAAAATGCGGTTGAACAGGCCCACAGTTTGATGCGCATCAAGCTTTACAGCCCAGCTTTTGCGAGTGGAGATCCGCGCCCCGAATTCCGTCTTATTATCGCCGATGACGGATCTGGCATTGCGCCTGAGCACCGCGATCGGATATTTGAACCATTCTTTTCCACCAAGGAGGAAAAGGGCAGCGGGCTGGGGCTTTGGATGGCCCAGGGAATCGCCAATAAGTATGGCGGGAGAATCCGCATCCGCACCAGGACTGCCCAAGGATCTTCCTGGACTTGCGTGGTCGTTACCATGCCAACAAGAAGAACATTCTCAAGAGCAGAGAAATGAGGCCAGGCCGGCACCACCCGAACGGTCGCCGCCGCTCGTTCCACCGATCCTTAGCTTAGGCGTTGGCCGGTGCAGTTGGCGTGGACACCACTGACGCGCAAAACGCGCAACGTCGAGCGGCAATGGGAATTTCGCTCAGGCATTCCGGGCATTTCTTGCTGGTAGGATCGGCAGGAATCGCGTTGCGCGCCGCGCGGGCTTTCCAGGCATTCATTGGCGCGATCATAAAGAAGTAAACCGCCGCCGCTACCAGCAGGAATGCGATTAACGCGTTCAGGAAGACGCCGTAAGAAATCACCGCGCCGTTCACGGTGAAGTTAAAGGCCGAAAAATCCGGCTTGCCCACAATGGCTGCAATCAGTGGCGTAAGAATGTTGGTGACAAACGCTGTAACAACTGCGCCGAACGCCGCGCCAATCACCACGGCCACAGCCAGGTCCAATACGTTACCGCGTAGGATGAACTGCCGAAAGCCTTTGAGCATGGATACCTCCCTAATATTGCGCAACATCATACAAGAAAGAGCTACAAACCTTCATGACATCTGATGCCGGATTGCCGGTTCGTGTCATTTATAATCGAGCGTTTACACCTACGAGGTTGAGCCACACAGTGTCCTTTGAAGATAGCGTTTACCAGTTGCGGCAGCAGAAGCTGCGCGATATTGAAGCCCTTGGCCAGCAGGCCTATCCGCACAAGTTCGCCTTTACTCATACTGTTCCGCAAGTTCTGGCGGAGTACGGCGAGAAGACAGCCGAACAGCTGGAAAATCCGCGTGTTCAGGTAAAAGTAGCTGGACGACTCATCTCTATCCGCCTGCAAGGCAAGGCTGGTTTTGCTCATTTGCAGCAGGGCGGCAAGCGGCTGCAGATCTACGTGAAGCTTGACTTCGTCGGCGAGAAGGGCTTTGCCCTGTACAAGCTGCTCGACCTGGGCGACCACATTGGCGTGAATGGTTATCTTTTCCGCACACGGACCGGTGAACTGACGATTCACGCGGAAGACATCACCTTCCTGGCCAAAGATTTCCTGCCTTTACCAGAGAAGTGGCACGGCCTGAGCGACGTGGAGTTGCGCTATCGGCAGCGCTATGTCGATATGGTGATGAACCAGGATGTGCGCGAAGTTTTCGTCAAGCGCAGCAAAGTGGTGCAGTCCATCCGCCGTTTTCTGGATGCCCGCGATTTT
>DATBVH010000552.1:0-7872 GCA_036515395.1 Candidatus Angelobacter sp. | reverse complement strand
GCGCCCACTACGGCCGTCCCGATCAGCACGGGTTTTGCCGTGGCCTTAAACGTATTGCCGGCGCCGTCATTCTCTTCCAGCAGATGTTTGGCCCGCTCAAAGTTCAGGTCAAAGCCGTGCTCTTTTTTTATTTCGGCAGCGACATTGGGCACGTGTTCGATTAACGACAGCTCATATACTGACTGCGCGTTGTCCGTTACTGGACCGTAGGAATCGACTGCGATGGTTACCGGCCCCATGCCGAGGAAGCCGAAGGCAACCAGGCCAAAGGCAAACACCGCAGGTGCCAACATGAGCGGGGCTCCGTGATACATTGCACCAAGACCGTAGTTACTGATGTAAAAGCCAATTGCCATCAGGGCGACGATACTGATTCCCAGCCAATAGGCGGAGAAGTTGCCGGCCACAAGCCCGGAAAGAATGTTCAGTGATGGCCCTCCTTCTTCCGAAGACGTAACTACTTCCTTCACGTGAGCTGAACTGGTTGAGGTAAACACTTTGACCAGTTCGGGGATAATAGCGCCGGCAAGCGTGCCGCAGGAAATGATGGCAGCAAGCTTCCACCACAGAGTATCGTTTCCACCCAGCTCGGGAATAATCATTTTGGAAACCACAAACGTAAGGACAATCGAAACAATTGAAGTGAGCCAAACCAGCGAAGTCAGAGGCGCTTCAAAGTTCATTACGTCAGAGTTGCCGTACTTTGCCTTGGCGAAAGCCTCATTGGCAAAATAAGAAACCGCGCTCGATACCAGCATCATGATGCGCATGACGAAGATCCAGACCAGAAGCTGGACCTGCACCTTGGGATCATGGACGCCCAGGAGAATGAAAGTAATCAGGGCCACGCCAGTCACGCCATACGTCTCAAAGCCATCAGCGCTGGGGCCAACAGAGTCGCCGGCGTTGTCGCCAGTGCAATCCGCGATCACGCCGGGGTTGCGGGCGTCATCTTCCTTAATTTTGAAAACGATCTTCATCAGATCGGAGCCGATATCGGCGATCTTGGTGAAGATGCCGCCAGCAATACGCAGGGCCGCCGCGCCCAGGGACTCGCCGATCGCGAAGCCGATGAAGCAGGCCCCCGCAAGGCTACCCGGAATAAAAAGCAGAATGCAGAGCATGATCAGCAATTCAACGCTGATCAGCATCATTCCGATACTCATGCCAGCCTTGAGCGGGATGGCATAGATCGGATAGGGCTTGCCGCGCAGCCCGGCAAACGCCGTCCGCGAATTGGCGAATGTGTTCACGCGGATGCCGAACCATGCCACGCCATAACTGCCGGCGATTCCCACCAGGCTGAATAGCAGGATGATCACGACCCTGGACGCATCGTTGTGTTGCAGGACGCCAAAGTAAAGAACAATCACAACCGCGATGAATGCTTCCAGGATCAGAATGAATTTGCCCTGCGTGACCAGATAGGTTTTGCAGGTCTCATAGATCAGCTCGGAAATTTCACGCATCGAGCGATGGACCGGCGCGTTTTTCAGCTGCATGTAGATGGTCAGTCCAAAGAGCAGACCCAGTCCGCAAAAGATTAACCCGATCCTCAAAAGGTTATAGCCGCTGGTGGAATCACCCAAGAAAGAAACACCCTTCATGTCCGGCAGCTTGAGATTGGCCTCTCCGGCGGCTTCCGAGACGGGTTTGGCAGGAGCGGTTTCCTGAGTTGCAGCGCCGGCCTGCGGGGTTACAGCGGCTGCAACCTGCGAAGCTGGCGACGCGGCCTGCCCCTGCTGGGCAAATGCCACGGGAAGGGCGAATGCTAGAACGGCCAACACGACCACCAACGCCAGGGTCCGGCGCGAGCGGATTACGCGGCCCATCAGGCCCGTTGCGAGCCAGGTGTGCATATGTAAATCCTCCAAAGAGTCTAAGTAATGTGGACTTTATCGATTAACCACGTTTTACCGGCAATTCCCGAATCGCGCTTCCACATCAAGAACAAGTGGTTTGAGGCTTGGCCGCGTTGGAATCATTGGCTGGCCCTTGCAGAAGCCCTGCTTCCGTTGTCCTGGCCAGTCCAGTAAAACTTGCTTTTATAACATGTTAGGGAAAGAAGAGCAATCGCGCAAGGCCGCCCTCCCAGTCTTCTGAGAGCTTTTCACTGGCGAAGACGGAGTTGGAGGGGCAAGGATGCCCCCTTTGGTTTTAGTACGTCTGAGGCGCTGTGAATTTCGCGTTTAATTTATGACGCCGGTAACTCTCAGTTGCCGTTGCGATCATTACCGAAGCGAAAGCAGCGGATGTCCCAATGCTGCCTGAACAAACGTTGCTCCCACGGCGATGCTTACAGCCAATGCTAATGTGCCGGCTGCTATCCTGCGGTGCTTAACCGGCAGAATTGGCGACATTTGCGACAGGAGATAAGCGAACAGCGGCACAATCTGAATCGCGTGAATGGCAATGAAATGCGCAATGCGCAGATCGCCGCCAATAATGCTCCAATTCACAAAAAGAAGTCCCGGACCGCCATCGGCAACGCCAACGGTGTGTGAGCCGCGCGCCAGCATATATCCCCCAATAGCGTTGCCGGCCAGGAAAATCATAATGCTGTATCGAATCGCAGCAACCATGGGCCAATCGATCCGGTCCGTCTGTACGCGGTTGGCGCAGAACAGCGCCAGCATCCAGCATACGATTGCTGTGTTGAACATGACCATGCTGTTGGTCAATTGGGCAAGGGAAGTGTCCAAGAACGATTGTCCTGAAATGTGGTAAGCGCTGCGCCACGCCTGCGCAGCCAAGCTCAGGATTTCCAGCGAAACGCTTGCCGCAATGGCGCGCCGAGCCAGCGTGAGCTGCCATTTTGGTATCCGCAATGCCAGCAATAACAGGCTTATGGTGGAAGCAAAAGTCGAAAAAGACATTGCGAATTTAATGGGCTTGATCCACGGATTCACGAGGGCCGCTCCCGGAACAAAGAATGCCAGTGCCGCGAAGACCGGCACTACCAGCAGAAGGCCCCAGCCCAGACGGGAAAGCACTGGATCAGTGGCATCCAGTTCACTAAAGAAGCTGCGAACAGACGATGGCGACAGAGTTTGTGCGACTGCGCGCATCAACCCAGCCAGATAATCGCGTGCGCCAGGAGCCTCAATGGTTAAAGCCGGCGATTCTGACCATTCGCCGATTCGCCTCGCGATCGTTTGCTCTGTGAATCTGTTTTCCCGGAGATCCATCGTCCTAATCCTTTCCGTCTGCATTGTGATCAGGCGGGATTTTTGGACGAACGTCTCCCCGCGCATCCGCAAGGTGATTTGCGGGCGCGAAAAGCCGGCCCTGTATCCACTTGCTACATGGCAGCTGCAATGTTGATGGGGTTGGAAAGAGCGGGTTATCGCAAGCGAAGACACAGAGCAATACTCGCCTTGTCTTTGCACACGAATCCCTGGACTCTTAAGTGCCCTATACAACCAGCCTGCGTAGCCTGATTGCCCGGAGCGGGAACTTTGAGTGATATAGGCTGGCCCTATGGTTTAAGACAGGGTCTGCTGGTTACTAAAGTAATCCGCCGAACAAAGCCAGAATGAGGCCGGAGGATTAGAGGAGAGTTGGAACAAAATTAGAACTTCTCAGAATCAGTGATTTTCTTGATGCAAGCCATAGTTTTGGACTATGAACTCAGGTTTCGTCTTTTAAATGGCACCCATAGGCAGAAGAGATGGCTGGTTTCTCTCATCCTGCAATATCAGTCATAGCTTCAATTATGGCTAAGGTCAGCATTTTTGGCTTTCGATTGCACCGCCGTGAATGGCTGTTTGGCCTTAGAAATCCGGCCAAATCAGCTAAAGGCGGTGCAACCTAAAGACCTTATTGAAGCTCGATATCGCCCGACCCAGTATGGATGTCCAACAGCACACCGCCGTTTCCCACCTTGCCTTGAATGTGGTTTTTGACCAGGGTGCCTTGAGTTGTAACCTGGTGGTTATTGAATCGGAGCGTTCCTGAAGAAGTGCGGGCATCAAGGTTAAAAGATGCTTGCGAAGGGACTCTTAGGGTAATGTTGCCGGAGCCCGCGCCCAGCCGCCAGTCAGAAGTTGGTTCGCCTTCAGCCTGGATATCGCCGCTGCCAGCATCGGCGCGCAGGCCACCTTTTACTCCGTGCAGCCGGATGTTGCCCGACCCTGTCTGCGCCTTCACGCTTCCGCCGGCGCTCTGCCGGACTTCCACATCGCCGCTGCCTGTATTGACGAATACGTCGCCAGAGATATCGTCGGCGTGAATATTGCCGCTGCCGGTGTCAGCATACAAAATGCCTTTGACTGAGTTGATCTTCAAATCTCCAGAGCCTGAACTGACCCGTGTTTCGCCAGAAATGCGATCCACAGTCACATTGCCGGAGCCGGTTTTTGCCGTCATGGGTAATTGCAGGCCGCTGATTGTCTGGTCGCCGGAGCCCGTATGCGACGTGAGCCGTGTTTGCGGCGGAACAGTAACGTCATAATCGATAGAAACGTTTCTGGCCAGGTCGCGATCTTCAAACCGGCCAATGTGGATGATATTGCCGGTTTGCGTAATCGGTGGGTTCTGTTCGATCTTGTGAATCCGCTCCTCTATGTTGCCACTGCCGAACAGCCATGAAGTCCCATTGTTGCCATGAATTTTGGCCGTCACGGCTACTGTTCCCGCTCCGCCCTGGTGGATACTAATATTGCCTGAGCCGGAAGTTACTTCCAGTTCCACCGTTCCGCTCACCTGCAGGGTCCGTTCAAAATGGCCGGTTGTGGCGGCGTTCAACGGAAGCACTATGCACGCGCAAATCCCCAGCGCCAGAAATTTCACTGATTTCATGTTTGCCTCCAAATTTAAATCGAGGTTATTGCAGGATGACCTGCTGGCCTTCATTCAGGCCGGAAAGCAATTCAGTCTTGGATCCGTTCGAGATTCCCACGGTCACAGGCAGTTTTTTGCGTCCGTCTTTTGCGCTCGGCTCGGGAACTTCGACGGAAGCTTTGCGGTCTTTGTCGTAAATCAGCGCGCCTTCCGGGACCATAAGGATTCCCTTATGCTCTTCCAGCAGGACCTCGGCGTTGGCCGTCATTTGCGACTTCAACTCGCCCTTTGCGTTATCAATGGAGACGCGCACTTCAAAAGTGGTGACGTTATCTTTTTCCACACCCATGGGCGATATCTTGGTTACTTTGCCGGAAAATGTGCGGTCTTTGTAGGACTCAACCTTAATGCGCGCAGCCTGACCGATATAGACCTTGCCGATGTCGGACTCGTCGACTTTGCCTTTAACATAAACTTCGCGAGTATCGCCCAGCGTCATGACCAGCGTAGCGGAAGATCCCAGCACCAGGATGGAGCTGACGGCCGTACCAACTTCAACGTCGTGAGAAAGCACCACGCCATCAATCGGCGACACGATGGTTGAGTTCTGATACTCCCTTTCTACCTGGGCAAGCAGTGCGCGGGACTGCGCCACCTGTGCTTCAGCCTGTTTCAGCTTCGATGTGGCGGTGACCACGTTCGCCTTGCTCAATTGCTGCTTGTTAACGGCTAATTCATAGTTTTTTTGCGCGTCGTCCAGCGCCGATTCAGAAACCACGCCATCCTTGGCCATGCGCTGTGCGCGCTCATAAGCGCGTTTCAGCATGGGGATATCGGGGCCTTCAGCGTCTACTTTGGCGCGCTCAAGATCGGCTTCTGCCGCCCGTGCGGCAGCTTCAGACGCTTGCAATGACGCTTTCTGCTGGTTCACCTGGGCCAGGATTTCTTCTTTGTCCAGCTCGGCCAGGACCTGGTCTTTTTTAACTTTTTCGCCATAATCGACCAGCAGCTTTTGTACGATTCCGCTGGCTTTCGACTTTACTTCGACCTTGGTAATTGGCTCAATTTTTCCTGTGGCCACCACGCTTTTGGCCAAGTCACCGCGTTCCACTTTCGCGAGCTTGGAAGGGTCAATCTTGGTACTGCCACGCGTTGCCGCCACCAATACCACAACAATAACGACGACGAGCGCGAATGCGCTCAATATATAAATGGCTCGTTTGCTCTTTTTCTTGCCGTTTGCCATAAAAAGACCCTCTTGAAATATGCCACTGGTAAATACGCCGGATAAAGGAAAGAAGTTCCCGAAAAGACACACTTATTCTGTACAGCCAACAGCCTTAGACCGGAAATCGCTACAAAAGAAAGCAAACTTCCTGGCCCTATGGTACTTGGGGCCTAAGGTTCCGCTGCTAATTTCACGCTAAGTGAATTCAGTGGTCGATCTTGCGGTTCTTCCGCTGATTTTCTTTAGCTAGTATCGCATTTTTGGATCGCTGCCTGCGTTTACCTATACAAGAACGCCGATCTAAAAAATCCTTGCTCACCGATTTGCTTACTCAAAGCGGCCAAAAGCCGCCCGCGTCCTTGTCCTTTTGCGTTTTCTGCCTAAAGGCCTCGCCAGTATATGATTGGAGTCCATGGTCACCCTGGTCCTCCTGAGGATCATCCTGGTGGTTCTTCTTGTGGCAGCGAACGCCTTTTTCGTTGCCGCGGAATTTGCCATGGTCAGCGTTCGCGATACGCGCATCCAGCAGCTGATTGAGCAGCGCCGCATTGGCGCTCGTACTGTCCGCAAGATTCAGCAGCATCTCGACGAATTTCTCCCGGCCGTCCAGTTTGGTGTCACCTTGGCCAGCCTAGGCCTGGGCTGGGTAGGTGAAGGAACGCTTGCCGCGGTCATCGCTCCATGGCTCGGCAACATTCCTTACGCTCGTGTTTACGCCCACGGACTTTCAGCAACGCTGGCTTTTCTTGCTATCACCTATTCGCTCATCATCCTGGGTGAACTTGTTCCCAAATCGCTGGCTCTGGAGCGCGCGGAGCGTGTCGCTCTTGCCGTCGCCGGCCCCATGGACGTTTTCATGACCATCTCGCATCCTTTCCTTATGCTCATGAATCGGTCAGCCAATCTTGTTCTGCGCGGCTTTGGATCGCGGCTCCGTCGCGATGGCGGCGCTCACTCCCCAGACGAACTAAAGCTGATCGTTACGGCTAGCCGACGCCTGGGTCTGCTGCCTGACGCCGAAGAAGAAATGATCCACAACGCACTTGATCTCGGCAATGTCACGGTGCGCGAAATCATGGTTCCACGGCACAAAATCTTCTCTCTTCCGGCTGACATGCCGCTCGATGAAGCCATGGCCAAGGTGGTGGACGAGCAGCACTCCCGCGTTCCCGTTTACGATTCAGAGAAGGGCCGTGAAAACATTGTCGGCCTGCTTTATTCGAAAGACCTTTCCCGCCTCATGCAGATGCGTCTTTCCGCCCGCGACGTTTTGGCCCAGCGCTCGGGCGACCTCAAGGTTCGCCACATCATGCGTGAAGTGCTGTTCGTTCCAGAAAGCAAAACGCTAGACGATCTTCTGGTCGAATTTCAGAAACGCAAACGCCACCTCGCCGTCGTGGTCGATGAATTTGGCTCCATCAGCGGCCTGGTCACCGTGGAAGACGTTCTTGAGCAAATCGTCGGCGAGCTGGAAGACGAATTTGACGTTGCCCAGCGTCCCGAGATCGCCCTCGCTTCCGGCGCAGTGGTGCTCGATGGCGGCTTCAATCTGCGCGACCTTGAAACCCAATATGACATCGCTCTTCCGCGCGAAGAAGGTTTTGAGACTCTGGCCGGCTTCGTGATGTCGCAACTCGGCAAAATCCCCAAAGGCGGCGAGCGCTTTGAATTCGATAACCGCCGCTACACCGTCCTCCAAATGGAAGGCCACCGCATCGCCCGCGTAAAGATTGAAAGCCTCAATCCGCCCGCGCCGCTGGAACAGGCAATCTGACTTTTCCTGATATGTGAGGGTCTATCACGGCGATTTCCCGATTCTTGTCTCCTCCTTGTCTCCGCGTGAGATTTTGATTCCTGACCTT
>DATBVH010000551.1:0-2704 GCA_036515395.1 Candidatus Angelobacter sp. | reverse complement strand
TCAATGGCCGCACATCGTCATAAAATCCGGGGATAAGGATGTGCGAGCTCGGGTCGCGCATGTGCGCCAGCAGATCCACCAGCACCGCCGCCGGATTCGGTGCCCAGTTGCCATAATGGCCGTCATGCAAAACTCGTCCGGGACCGTATATCGTGAGCTCCAGATCGGTGACGCCGCGCGCGCCAAAATAAAGCTGCATGCGCCTTGTCTGATTGACCGGGCCATCGCTCAGGACCCATATATCGCCTTTCAGCAAATCGGCGTACTGCTGAAACACCTGTGCCAGATGCGGCGACCCTGCTTCTTCCTCGCCTTCAAAAAATACTTTTACATTCACGCCGATGGGAATCTTTGCCACGCGCAACGCGTCGATTGCCGTAAGCACCGCCTGAATCGGCGCTTTGTCGTCGCTGGCTGAGCGCGCATAGATGCGCCACTCAGGGTTCAGCGGCCCTTTGAGCGACTCAAGCGGGATTGCCTTGCCATCCACAGGGCCATCGCGCAGCACCGGCTGCCATGGATCGCTGGCCCACTGCGCTTTATCTACCGGCTGGCCGTCATAATGCGCGTAAAAGAGCAGGCTATGTTTCGCGCCGGGCGTGTTGAGTTCTCCATAGACTACCGGCGGAGCGCCCGTGACAGTGAGTTTCTGCGTATGAAATCCGCGCTGCTCCAGCATCTTGCTGATGGCGTCGGCATTGCGCGTGATGTTGGGCATATCGCTGGCGACATTCGGCAGCGATAACAGTTGCGCGAAGCTGCGCACGATCTCCGCTTCATGCTGCTGGCGATATTCGCGGACAGCATTACGTATTGCTGTTGGAGATTGCTCCTGAGCTGCGGCGAATGCGGTGACCAGACACAATACTCCCATGAGCATTGCCCATCGGTTCTGTTTCAGCATGGCTTAATGATAAAGCAACGGTTGGAGAACAGTGCGACGCCGCTTACTTCTTCTTGCCCTTCTTTTTTGCTGACGCTGGCTTTTTCTTGGGAGCCGCTTTTTTTGGTGCAGCTTTCTTTGCCGCAGGCTTTTTGAGCGCGGCCTTTGCAGGAGCTTTTGCCGGTGCAGCTTTCACTGGTGCAGCCTTCTTCGCCGCCGCTGGCGGTACAGGAGCAGCTTTCTGCTTTGCCGCCGTTGTGGACTGTTTCGCAGCCGCTGGCGGAGCGGTTGCCGCGTGAGCAGCAGGGGCAGCGGGAACCGGCGCAGCTTCGCCCGCTACTGCGTTTTTCGGCTTGCGCCCACGCTTCTTGGGCGTTTGGTCGCCGGGTGCTCCGGGGGCTGCTTCCTTCTTTGCTCTTCCGCGACGCACTGGTGGTGGCGGAGGCGGTGGTTCCGGTGGAGAGTACGGCTCCAGGAACTTCACAATCTCCGTGTGCGACCGCAGCTTGCCATCCAGCAACATCAGGAACGCTTCATCCAATATTTTCTTGTACTCAGGATGCTCTGGAGTAATGCGCATTTCTGCCATTTCCGGGAAAGGCAGTTTCTGCCGGACGAGCGGCCATTTGGTCAAAAAGTTCTTGATCTTCTGCTCGACTGCCGATGCCCGTGGCGTGATCGCGTTGAACAGCAGCGCGTCCGGGCGGTTCGTCATCAGGAATTTCCACGTCTGCGACGGTAGCGCCAGTTCCTTGGCCATCAGCTTCTTGGCAAAATCCTTGGCGTCATCTTCCAGATGCTTCCAGCGCTCCACAAAGCCTTTGTTGACGATCTGCTTCTGCATCGCGGAAATATCTTTATCGGCCAGTTTGCGCGTGAGAAAGTGCATCACAATGGGGCTGGCGTCGGGATTTACGCCCACTTCCTGCAGTTGCTGCTTGACCTTAAAAACCTGGTTTAGTCCCGCTGAATCCACTTTGGCAACGGAGAAGTGCGGTACCAGCACCTTAAGCCAGCCTTCTTTTTCCAGGGCTTTCAGAACTTCAATGGGATTATCTTCATGCGCCAGCTGCTCAATCTCATGCCCCACTGTGCGGTCAGAAATGTTTTCGATGTAATTATTTTCTTTGGCGGCGTCGTAGCGTGCCTGCGTACGCTCTTCCAGTGTCCAGTGGAAGCGCGTCATCAACCGCGTGGCGCGGATCAACCGCGACGGCTCTTCATAAAAAGCATAGTTATGCAGGACGCGCAGCACCTTGGCTTCAATATCGGCCACGCCATTGAAAGGGTCTGTAAGCAGGCCGCGCGAGCCCGGATTGAGAGACAGCGCCATGGCGTTGATGGTGAAGTCCCGCCGACGCATGTCGTCATAGATTGTTCCGGGTGTCACCTCGGCTGGTTTGCCCGGCTTGTCATAGCGTTCTGAGCGGGCGCTGGTAACTTCCGCGCGGACATTTCCCGGCAGCAACAGCATCAGGGTGCGCGTGCCTTCGTCGCTGGCTTCCAGCACGGCGCCGGCTTTTTCAAAGTCCTTTTGCAGCTTGAGTGCGTTGCCCTGCACGGAGAAATCAAGGTCGCGGATAATAAACCCGCTGATAATGTCGCGGACCGCGCCCCCGGTCAGATAGATGTTCATCTCGTGAGCACGGGCAACATCGGTCACCAGCGCGACTGCACGCTGCTGGTCCGGCGAGAGCCGGGTTTCCATTAGGTAGATAAAGTCTGCCATCAGTTAAAGGAACACACAATTACCCTGCCGGACCACGTCCGGTAGGTTAACGCTTCTCTCCGGTTTTTCGTAAGTTGCACTTTATACAAGAG
>DATBVH010000550.1:0-2400 GCA_036515395.1 Candidatus Angelobacter sp. | reverse complement strand
AAAGCGGCGCGGTCAACCTGATCTTCTATGATCGTCGCACGGACAACGAGCAAACCACAGTGACTCTGGCCCGCTCCATCGACGACGGCAAGACCTTCCAGAATTACACATGGGATCCAGATGGATTCAACGCTGAAGGCGACTTCCTGGGGGACTATCTTGCGATAACCGCTTTTGGCAATAAAGTCTTTGGCGCATGGGCGCACCAGACATCGGCAGAAGCTAAGACCGAACGCGGCAAAAAAACAAGGACTATATTGCGCGTAGGCACCGCGGATTTTAATTAGCGCAATTTAGGTGATGGGTTTCACTGCAAAACAAAAAAGGAGCAGGGACAGGTCTCTGCTCCTTTATAACGTCGGGAGAGCGAACTTATTTTGGTTGCAGCACAACTACATTATTCGATCCAAAGTCTGTTACGTATGTGAGACCGTTCGCCAGGTCCACCGCCACTCCGGTGGGACGGCGTGCCGGAACCGCCAGCGTCTGCAGCACCTGGTTGGTATTGCCGTCGATGATCGTCACGGTTGAATCTTGTCCATTGGCCACGTAGACCTTGTTGTTGAGCAGGTTCACATCGACTGCGTCAGGAAACTGTCCTGTTGGGACCTGCGTAATGTTCTGGTTCGTCGCCCCGTCCGCCACAACCAGGGATGACTCAGAGGTCTGGGTGACATAAGCGCGGTTCAGATGGAAATTGACTGCTATGTTTTCCACGCCGAAATCCTCGGGTATTGTCGCAAGCAACGCGTTGGTAGCGCCATCGAAAACCAGGACCTCGCCGGGAAACCCTCCGCCCACAACGTAGAGGCGGTTGGTCTTCGGATTCACGGCAATGCCGGCAGGCTGGTTAAAGACAGAGACCATCGTGACAATGCTATTCGTCTTTCCGTCGATGACGATGTACTGGCCGTTGTCGGCATCGGAAGCGTAGATGAGATTGGTGACCGGATTCACGGCCAGCCCCTGGATGCCAAGAAAACTGCCGCTGGAGATCGGGACCTTTGTCAGCAGCGTGTCCGATTTTCCGTCGATGACAAAGATATCGCAGGAGGCCGAACCGCAACCGCTGGCGTAAATCCGGTTGGTGAACGGATTCACGGCCACCGCAATCGCGAACGGCGCAGTGGCGATCCTTTTGATGACCTGCTGCGTTTTTCCGTCGATCACCGCCAGCTCGGCCTTGTCCTGATTATCGATGGCGGCATAAATTTTGTTGGTCGCGGGATTCGCTGCAATCCCAGTCAGGCCGCCATTGCCGACATTGATCGTGGTCAGGACTGAATCAGCCCTAAGTTGTAAAGAAAGTGGGAATGTTGAGAGAAGAAGAGTTGCAAGACTAAAGAGCGCTTTTTTCATACAGGACTTTCTCCGTTCAGTTTGAAGTCCAGGGGTACTCGATACAGCAGCAACTCTCATGCCAACCAATATCAGAGGAGAGCTGCTGCTGATCCGGCAATCGCGAGTACATGTTTGAGCACTCCGGTTCCACTTTTGTGACCGCCCAGGATGACGGGCCACGAAAGGGTTAAGGTGCTCCGATTCTTGGCAGAGTCAGCGGCAGCACTCAACCAGGAAACTCAACCGCAAAGGACGCAAAGCGCGCAAAGGAATTAAAATCTGGAGTTACCTTCCTACTTTGCGTCCTTCGCGTTCTTTGCGGTAAATAGGTTTGGCTGAATGCTGAGTGCTGATTACTGACCACTCTCCTGCAACATTCCGGCACGCAGCTTCATCGCACTAAACAGCATGAGCTGCGACGTTCGCATCGGCACCTCCGGCTATCACTATAAGCATTGGGTCGGCACGTTTTATCCGGCAAAGACACCGGCTTCAAAGATGTTGGAATATTATGTCCGTCACTTTGACACTTTGGAATTGAACAATAGCTTTTATCGGCTGCCGACGATTGATGCGTTCGAATGCTGGCGCGACGCAACGCCGAAAAATTTCGTCTTTGCCGTAAAGGCCAGCCGCTTCATTACCCACAACAAAAAGCTAAAGGATCCGGAAAACGCTCTCGATAACATCCTTCCCCGCGCTGAGCACCTGGGCAAAAAGCTTGGGCCGGTTCTCTTTCAACTTCCGCCAAAGTGGAAATTAAATCTTGAGCGGCTGCAAGCACTGCTGGAAATCCTGCCTCCCGAGCATCGTTATACCTTTGAGTTTCGTGAATTGAGTTGGATGACCCCGGAAGTCAATCGTCTGCTGGAGCGCTACAACGCAGCCTTCTGCATTTATCAGCTTGCCGGCTACCACTCGCCATTCGATATCACGGCCGACTTCGCTTATGTCCGCCTTCACGGGCCTGAAGCGGGAAAATACCAGGGCAGCTATAGCCATGCACAACTGCGCGCATGGGCCCGGCAAATTGAACAGTGGTCGGTAAAGTTGAAAGCC
>DATBVH010000549.1:0-4327 GCA_036515395.1 Candidatus Angelobacter sp. | reverse complement strand
GAAGACGCGGTGGTGGCAGCCAAAGAGCTGCAAATCACCCTGACTTCGCGCAATAAAGAAAAAGACCACGCTATCCCCATGTGCGGGGTGCCGTATCACGCGGCGGAAAACTATCTTTCCAAGCTGCTGCGCAAGGGTTTTAAAGTTGCTATCTGCGAGCAGATGGAAGTTCCCAGCGCGGCCACAAAGCTCGTCCGGCGCGAGGTAACGCGGGTGCTTACGCCGGGGACGGCGATCGATTCGAGCGTTGGGTCAGAAGAAAATAATTTTTTGGCGGCATTGGCGCGGGCTTCTGGCGCGGTAGGACTGGCGGCCCTGGATCTTTCCACCGGCGAGTTTCGCGCCACGGAGTTTAAGGGACCTGACGCCGAGCGTCGCATTGTGGAAGAGCTGCAGCAGCTGCGTCCGCGGGAAGTTCTCTATCCTTCCGGACTGCCGTTGTTCGACCAGCCGCCAATGAACAGCGCAGAAACTAAGGCTGTACAAAAAGACCAAGCGACGCACACGAGTTCGTCCGGCACGGGAGCGGCATTACGGCAGAGCGGCGGCGCCATGCGATTTACAGAAACGCCGCTGGAGGATTGGGTCTTCAGCCCCGACTATGCGGTGCCTCTGCTGGAGAACAAACTGGGCGTGCTGTCGCTTGAGGGCTTTGGGTTGCAGGGACGTCCGGCAGCGGCAACGGCTGCCGGAGCGATTCTGCATTATGTCCGCTCCACGCAGCGCGGCACGCTGGAGCACGTAGACCGCATTGGCTTTTACGATCGCCAGGAATATCTGGTGCTGGACGCGGTTACTGTCCGCAACCTGGAACTGGTCGAGCCGCTCTTTGCCAATACCAGCAGCGAGGTCACGCTCTTTCGCGCGATTGATGCCACGCTCACCCCCATGGGAAAGCGTCTGCTGCGGTCGTGGATGCTGCGGCCTTCTATTAATGTGTTGGAAATTAGCCTGCGATTAGATGCGGTGGAAGCAGGCGTTAAAGAGTTTATCGCCCGCGAAGAGTTGCGGCATGCGCTGGAAGGCGTGCTGGATATTGAACGTCTGTTGAGCCGGGTAACGCTGGAGACGGCGAACCCGCGCGACGTTCTGGCGCTTTGCGCCAGCTTGAATCGAATTCCGCGAATCAAAGTCGCGCTGGGACGATTGGCCGCAGCGCGGTTGGCAGAGCTGAATGGATTGCTGGACGAAATGGCTGATTTGCGCGAGCGCATTGAAAAAACCATGGTTGCCGAGCCGCCGCTCACACTCGCCGATGGCGGCGTGATTCAACCTGACGTCGACAAAGAGTTAGATGACCTGCGCAATCTCAGCCGCAACTCCAAGCAATACATCGCGCAGATTGAAGAGCGTGAGCGCAAACGCACCGGCATCAACTCACTCAAGGTCAAGTTCAACTCCGTTTTTGGTTATTACATTGAGATCAGCAAATCGAACCTCCACCACGCGCCTCCGGATTATGAGCGCAAGCAGACGCTGGTAAATGCCGAGCGTTTTACCACGCCGGAGCTCAAAGAGTACGAAACCAAGGTGCTGGATGCGCAGGAAAAAATTGTCGAAATCGAGCGGCGACTCTTTACCGAGCTGCGCACGGCCATTGCTGCTGAGGCGCGGCGCATCCGGCAAACATCGTTGGCACTGGCTGAAGTGGACGTGCTGGCATCGCTGGCATTCATCGCGCGGAACCGTGGTTATTGTCGGCCGCAGTTCTCAGCTAAGTTCTCAGGGACACCGGCAAAGAATGCAGAGACGGATTTCGACGAACTGGAAATTATTGCCGGCCGCCATCCTGTACTCGAGCAACTGGAGCTTACAGGCAGCAATGATCGTTTTGTGCCGAATGATCTTTATCTGAACTCCAGCAGCCACAGCATTCTGCTGATCACCGGGCCCAATATGGGCGGCAAGTCGACTTACCTGCGGCAGACGGCGCTCACGGTACTGATGGCGCAGATGGGTGGATTTGTTCCGGCGCGCTCGGCGCGTTTGCCGGTGGTTGACCGCATCTTCACCCGCATTGGCGCCAGTGATAATCTCGCCCGCGGCCGCTCGACATTTATGGTGGAAATGACCGAGACGGCGGCAATCCTGAATACTGCAACTCCGCGTTCACTGATCTTGCTGGACGAAATTGGTCGCGGCACTTCGACCTATGACGGGCTGGCTATCGCCTGGGCTGTAGTGGAATACATCCACTACACAAGCCGCGCCAAGACTCTCTTCGCCACGCATTATCACGAATTGACGGAACTTGAGCGGCTTGAGGGCGTGAAGAACTTTCACGTTTCAGTGAAGGAGAACGCGGGCGGGATCGTCTTTCTGCGCAAAGTGGAACCCGGAGCAGCCGACCGCAGCTATGGCATTGAAGTAGGAAAGCTGGCGGGGCTGCCGCCGGAAGTAGTCGTCCGCGCCCGCGAGGTGCTGCATGAGCATGAAAATGCCGAACACGAGACCACGGCGCATCTCTCCCCTCGAGCGCAAGAACCCGAGCCACAGATGCAGTTGACGATGTTTACTCCGCTCTCGCAAAAAATCGTTGACCGCCTGCGCGATGCGGACCTGAACAATCTCACACCGCTTGAAGCACTGAACCTGCTGCATGAATTAAAGAAACAGCTATAGGCAACGGATTGTTATCAAGCTGGTTGGTAGTGTCCTAAGACTGTGTTGCTGCCGCGATTAAATGGCTGTCAGATTGTGGTATTAACGGAGCAGGTTCGCTGGCGGCTTTCTTTTTTTCAAATACCTGAATGGAAAACTCTAAATCCTGAATTCGCTGCTTTGCTTCCGCGATAAGAGCATCCCATCCTTCAATTTTTTCCACAGGAAACCGCCGATTTTTGTTGACTCTAACCTTAGACATTGTTTATTATCCTTGTTGTAACAAAAGTTTAACTATGGAACACACAAAAATGATCGATATGTCCCTGTCGCAACTTATGGATTTGGCGGCAGAGAGAGATCGTATCGAGCAGAAAATGGGGAAGCTCCATCTGGCAGCTCGCGGCCTTCTTAATTTGGTGGACAATAAAGCGCAACGAGAAGGTTATAAGGCCATGCTGGACAACTTCAGGGTTCGCATCGGCTTGACTGACCTCATCCGGCTCTGCCTGACTATGTCTGAAAAGCCTATGACTGCCGTTGAAATTAGAAATTTTATCCGCGATTTTGGAAGCGAGTCCAGCAACCAGCAGAACCTTCTCCAGTCCATTCACACAATTGTTAAACGCATGGAAGGCGGGCTGATAAAGGAAGAGCCTAACGAGGATGGTGAGAAGGCTTACAGCCTTATGACAATTGCGGAAAGGCTTGTAAAAACAGGTGTGGATAAATCTTCTGCCAATAAAGCCGGGGATCAAATCGAGAACAAATTCGATCTGGCCAGAGTATGGGCCGAAGCCTTGAACCAAAACACGGTGGTTCTTGACGGGGTGGTAACCGCGAACCGAGGCCCGAGCGACGAGACGAGAAAGATGATCGTAGAGGCCGCGTTTGCAACACCTCAACAAGCAGAATATGACGCCATGATGAGGGGAATCCAAGGTCTGACTAGCGCAGGCAAAAAGGATAAAAAATGACTTTTTATCTGAATAATTTTTAACCAATTCAAAGGTTTGAAAGATGTTACGTGCAAAACTTGGAACCAAATTCAATGCCCTCAGCGTGAGGCGCTGAGGGCGGGAAGGACAGCAGCAATGACGATCTCGATTAAAGTAACGTTCACTGCTCAAGGGCCTACGGTAGAAATAACCGTGGAGCCACCGTCTTAAACCATTAACCTTTTGATGTGTCCCGGCTTCTGTTGAAGCAGGAGCCGGGACTAAACCAGCATCGCGGGGTAAGCCGCAATACCAGTCCCAATTAGTATTTTCCGGCTTTTTCCCGCTTAACGCAAGCGGAGAATCGCCATGACCTGCACCAAATGCCAGCATTCCACTGTTAAGAAGTTTGGCCGCTACGGTCGGCAGAGAGTCCAGCGTTACCGCTGCACATCCTGCTCTACAACCTTTTCTGACCCCAAGCCCGTTAGCTCTCTGGGAAGCATGCGCATTTCGGAAGAGAACGCCATCCGCGCTATTCAGTGCCTCATTGAAGGCTGCTCCATTCGTTCCACGGAGCGCATGACAGGGCTGCATCGTGACACCATCATGCAACTGCTGGTTTTGGCTGGCGAACGCTGCGCAAAGCTCATGGATGAGCGTATGCGCGGACTCAAATGCAACTATGTCCAGTGCGATGAAATCTGGACTTTCGTTGGTAAGAAACAAAGGCATTGCCGCAACGACTCTCCCGAATTCGGAGATGCTTGGGTATTCGTCGCCATTGA
>DATBVH010000548.1:0-5155 GCA_036515395.1 Candidatus Angelobacter sp. | reverse complement strand
CCCCCCCGCCAGTCCAACAACGCGCGGCAGTGGCCGCTACGGGTGCACCTGCAATGCCATTGCCGATTACAGCCACAGCCGCTGTTCCTCTGCCTCAACCGGTTGCTGTTACGGCTCCAGCAGCAGTAGCTGCACCAAGTTCAGCCGTTCAGCCCACAGTAGCGAACGGAAATGGCGCGGCCCCAGCCGCAAAGGCGCCCCCGCTCAATGACGCGGGCAAATTGAAGATCGAGATTATGCGCCTGGAAGGTCTGGTGAAAAAATTACAGTCAGAATTGCAGGCCGAGCGCGAATATTCAAGAGCGCTTGAGGCGCATGTAAAGACCCTGCAGGAGTCAGACTAATTTTCAGCGAATCGGGCGCGCTTGGGTCCCGCTCCGCAGAGCTTGCGCCGGATGGTCGATTCCAGCGCCGCGTTGCGCCATTCCTGGGATCGTCACTGGCAAGCGGCCGCGAAATGGAATCTCACCGAACAGTGCTCTCACTGTTCCCACTTCCGACGTAGTTGCATTGGAGTACGCGCAGACATAATTTTCAATCTGGGGAAAATCCGCCATAAAATAGGGTGATCCAAAACTGACGACTACGGTCTTCTCTCGCTTGGCCTCAAGGATCGATTGCAGCAAAGCTGCCGTGGCGTCAGGAATGGAGATGGTGTTTACGCCTATAGCGCCCTCCTTCCGCACAGCGCGCCCGGGTACGGGAATCAGGTAGATCGCAGCTAGAACGTTCTCTGCTGAATTGAGCGCGCTTTGGATTTCAGCCATGCTGCCCGCGGCGATGCGTGGATCCACAAAGATAATTCGCGCGTCGGGTATACGTGCGCGCAGCTCGCGCTGCAACTGGCGTCCGTTGTCACTCCTTACGTCATCAGTAAAGACGATGCACAAAAACTTGCTTCCTTCCTGTTGGACGGTTCCATAAGCCGGAGCAGAAGTTGAACGTCCCTGCGGTTTCAGCGGAAGCAGATGGCCGTTGTCGCGGACCAGAGTGATGGCGGAATCGGCTATCTGCTGCGCGGTCGCCAGGTTTTCCGGACTGGAGATGATGGAAGAAAGCTTGTTGATATCAATCTGCCTGGCCTTGTTCAGCCCAACGCTCGCCTTTGCGCGCAAAATCTTCAATACGGATTCATCAATGCGATTCTCCGGGATTTCACCACTGCGGACGGCGCTTAAGAGACCTTTGTATGCGCCATCAAGATCGGTAAAAAGAATCAGCATGTCATTGCCGGCCCTTACCGTATCAATAGCAGCGTGCCTGGCTGCCGCCGATCCGCCTTCCGGATACACGCTGGTAAGGCCGGCCATGTCCATGGCGTCAGTCATTACCAGCCCTTTGAAACCGAGCTGCTGCCTGAGTATTCCAGTGACGATCGCAGCTGAGTTAGTGGCGACGCGTGAAGGATCTGGTTCGAGCACAGGAGCCGTGATGTGCGCGACCATTACAGCGTCTGTTCCGGCGGCGATGGCAGCCTGGAAGGGTGGCAGATCAATCTGGTTGATCTGCTCGCGGCTTCGATTCACAGCCGCCAAGCCCAGATGAGAGTCGGTAGCTGTATCGCCATGTCCGGGAAAATGTTTGGCTGCGGTAAGAAGGCCATTATTGCGTGCGCCGCGAATGTAGGCCGAGACCAGGGAACTTACCTGGGCGGGGTCCTCTCCAAAAGAGCGGGTGTTGATGACTGGATTCGCGGGATTGGAGTTCACGTCGGCAATCGGCATCAGGTTCCATTGCACGCCAATGGCGCGGGATTCCAGAGCGACGATCTTTCCAAACTGTTCAGCAAACTCCGGCTTGCCTGCAGCGCCAAAGGCCATGCTGTGCGGGAAGACTGTAGTACCGTTGAGCCGCATAGAGACGCCGCGCTCATAATCGGCAGCGACAAGCAATGGGAGTTTCGATGTGCGCTGGAGCTGGTTGATCAGCATCGCGGCTTCGTAAGGCTCACTCTTGGATAGTGATGGGCCTTCAGCAGGGACAGTTAGAAGAACAGATCCCAGGTGGTAACGCTGAACCTGATCGAGCCAGTTCAGGTATTCAGGGTTCTTCAGATTCACGAACTGGGGCATGGCCAGCCGGATCATAAACATCTGCCCGACTTTTTCTTCGAGCGAGAGTTTCTTCAGTGTTTTCTGCGCCCACTTTTCGCCGTCATGATCTAGATGAACCGGTGCCACGCGCTGAAAGTCGTCGGCCATTGCGAGAGAGGAAAGAACCAGCAGAAAAATGCCGGCAATCACGAACTTTTGCACCATCCTTTGCACCATGGCGCAACAATACCAGAAATGTTCAAGCAGGTTGGGCAGAATATCGCGAACCATTGGCCAGTATCCGGCATGGTTCACAGGCATTGACCTTGCAGGCGCTCCCCGTTGGTTAAGCGGTTTCCCCGGGTTCGGTGATGGCTTTCATCTGCTAGTCTGGCGGTGAGGAGAGCTTATGCCACTGACCTGGACTGACTGGATCGTGATTGGCGGTTACCTGCTGATCAACCTAGCGATTGGCATCTATTACCGACGCCGCTCGGGTGGCAATACTGAAGAATTTTTTGTCTCCGGACGCAACGTCTCCTGGTGGCTGGCCGGTACGTCCATGGTCGCCACAACTTTTGCTGCTGATACTCCGCTATTTGTAAGCGGCGTAATTGCAACGCAGGGAATCGCCGGAAACTGGATCTGGTGGACCTCTTGCCTGGGCGGCATGCTGACTGTGTTCTTCTTTGCCCGCTACTGGCGGCGGGCCGAAGTCCTGACTGACGTGGAGCTGACGGAAATTCGCTATGGCGGCAGGCCAGCGGCATTTCTGCGCGGATTCAAAGCCATCTACCTTGGTCTGGCGATGAATTGCCTGATTCTGGGCTGGGTCACGAATGCCATGGTCAGCATTATTGCTGTGCTGCTGGGTCCTCTTATTGCGCAAGGCAAAGTCCTGCAACTCACGCTGGGCGGACACACTCTGCTGCATTACACGCTTGGAGCGCCCAGCCATACTGCGCTGCTGATCTGCATTTTTGTGCTGATTCCATTTACCGGCATTTACACATCAATCGGCGGGTTGTGGGGCGTGCTGGTTACTGACCTGTTCCAGTTTGCTCTGAAGATGACAATGGTTGTGGTGCTGGCGTGGGTTGCAGTGGTGAAAATCGGTGGCATGCAGGCGCTGAAGCTTCAACTCCAGTTTATTGGCCAGCAGGCGCAAAAAACCGGAGCGCAAACATCGAACCCGCTGGCATTCTTTCCTGACTTCCATCTCGGCTGGACGTCCAGCGCTCTCTGGACTTTGCCCGTGCTCACGTTCCTGATGTATCTGGGCGTGCAGTGGTGGTCGGCGTGGTACCCCGGAGCAGAGCCGGGCGGCGGTGGCTATGTGGCGCAGCGCATGTTCTGCGCCCGCGACGAAAAAAATTCTCTGGGCGCAACACTGTGGTTCAACATTGCGCATTACGCGGTTCGTCCCTGGCCATGGATCATTACGGGATTGGTCGCGCTGGCGGTCTATTCGCCACACGGCGGCTTGCGACCGGACGCTGCTTTTGGCGCGAATCCTCAGCAGGGCTACGTGATGGTGTTGCGCGATTTTCTTCCTCCGGCATTGCGCGGCGTGATGGTAGCGGCGTTTCTTGCCGCATTTATGTCAACTCTGGGAACACAATTGAATTGGGGTGTTTCCTACCTGGTGAACGACTTGTACCGTCGTTTTGTAGTGCGACAAAAAACTGAGAAGCATTACGTCGCGGTAGGACGGCTTTTTACCATCTTGATGGTTTTGATCAGCGGCTATGTCGCTTCACAACTGCATTCCGTTGGGCAGGGATGGCAGATCGTTCTGGGACTTGGCGTGGGAACTGGAGCAGTGTACATCCTGCGGTGGTATTGGTGGCGCATCAGCGCGTGGAGCGAAATCAGCGCCATGGTCGTGGCTGCCGTTGTGGCGGTTTATCTCAACAAGCATTTTCCCGGCGACGATCCGGTTACGTTTGCCAAGACCTCGCTGATTACGGCTGGAATCACGACAGTGGCGTGGATTGCAGCCACTTTTCTTACTCCGGCGGAGTCAGAAGAAAAGCTGCTGGCATTTTATCGTCGCGTGCGGCCGACGGTGCATGGATGGAAGCGCATTGCCGCGCTGGCGCCGGAGATTCCCCAGGTACGCGATATCGGCAGCAACGCTTTTGACTGGCTCATGGGATGCGTTTTGGTCTATGCAACGCTGTTTGGAATCGGCAAGATCATTTTTGGCGAGCTCCCGCTCGGGCTCTTGCTGCTGGCGATTGCCGCCGGCGCAGGCTACCTGATCTTCTGGGACCTCTCACGGCGTGGATGGCAAGCGCTTTCCGGTACAGACCATACGGCTGTTACACTCAAGGTGGATTCGGCGCAGGCGCAGAAGAACCTTTCCTGACGCACGAATCCAATTTTGCGAGGGAGCGAACGCCGAAATGAGTTTTAAGATTGAATCGGTCCACCTGAATGAAGTGATTGTCGTGCAGCCGGAGGTGCGTGGGGATTCGCGCGGGTTCTTTATGGAAACCTACCGTGCTGACCAGTTCAAGGAATTAGGGCTGCCCACAAACTTTGTCCAGGACAACCATTCCAAATCAAAAAAAGGCGTGTTGCGCGGCCTGCACTTCCAGTGGGAACCGCCCATGGGCAAGTTGATGCGCGTGACGCGCGGTGCTGCGTTCCTGGTGGCCGTGGATATTCGCAAGGGCTCGCCTACACTGGGGCAGTGGTTTGGGATCGAGGTCTCAGAGGAAAACAAAAAGCAGGTTTGGGCGCCGCATAACTTTGCGCGTGGCTTTTGTTCACTCACCGACGACTGCGAAGTCCAGTACAAAACTACGGGCGTTTACAACCAGAACGCCGAGAGTGGAATTCATTTTGCTGACCCGGAGATTGGGATCAAGTGGCCCATTGACGTTGCAGCGGCAGAAACTTCAGAGCGGGACCGCAAGGCCCAGAGCCTGGCGGAATGGCTAGCTTCGCCGCTTTCAGACAAGCTCAAGTACGAGGCAAAGTAAGAGTTCAGGTTAGTCGCGCGACTTCAGCAGCGTCTGCCTTGCTGCGTCCAGCTGCTTGCGTCGCGCTTTATCGACCTTGGGCAATTGCAAGTCCATGTCTTCAAGCGTCTGGATGATGGCCGAACTTACGGC
>DATBVH010000547.1:0-4423 GCA_036515395.1 Candidatus Angelobacter sp. | reverse complement strand
TCTCTTCGTCAAAGCTGGTGACCGGCTCGCGATTGTTCTTCTGGTTGCAGGCGTTGATCAGCGCATTGAGAGAAAGCGGGTAGTAATCGGGCGTGGTGATGTCTTTTTCCACCAGCGCGCCGAGCACCCGAGCTTCAGCGGGATTCAGGACAATATTCACGCTAACAATTTATCAGGAGCGGCAACTATAACGCTTTATCAGAGTGTCCGCCCGCTTTAAGATTACGGCAATGTTCGCAATGAAAACTCGATCGGCGATCTGCCTGGGATTGCTCCATCTCGCGTTGTGCTGCGCCGGCCCTGCGCAGTCCATTCCAAAACTCGACCAGATTCTGCCTCGCATCCAGGAGCACGTGAAGGAATTTGAGCACTCACTGCCGGATTTTATCTGCGACGAGAAAATTACCTCCCGGGAACTGATGGGCGGAACGGTGATCCATCAGACCGACATTGATTCGACCTTCAGGGGTGCGCAGATCAAAGAGCGAGATTCAGACGGCAAATATCAGCCTTTCACGGAATGGCGTGACATCCAGACCGTAGACGGCCGACCGGCTGCCAAAGGCCAGCAACTGACCGGCCCGTTTCTGTTTAGCGGCGGCTTTAGTTCGATTCTGGTTGAAATCTTCTCTCAGGAAAACTCACGGTATTTCAACTACAAGGTCATCGGGACGGAAAAGCGAGATGGCAAAGCCGCGGTGGTCGTCAAATTTGAGACCAGGAAAGGCCAGGAGGCGCTGCTGCATCGGGAATTGTTTGGCACCCAGTACGTCATGAAGGGAAGCGGCAAGGCGTGGATCGATCTCTTATCCATGAATGTGCTGCGCTTGGAAATCCAATATCTTGATCCGCCGATGCCGGAAGGCGTACTTACTCTTGCAGTCGATTACGCTCCCGTGGTGATCAAAGAAAAAAATTTCTGGATGCCCAAGACCGTCACGGCCGAGCAAACTGTGCCTAATCCCAAGGCGCCGGTCGGCGGACAGTATGTTGCGGAATACTCGAACTACCAGGAATTTAAAGTTTCAGTGCGGATAAAGTATTAGTGTTGGGACGACATCCGCAGCTACGCAATCTCCGCTCGGGTAAGCTTGCGCATCGCCTGTCTGGACGGCTTGAGTTTCACGTCCGCGCGAGCGCCCAACAGGTTGGCATAATACAGCAGCTTGGAAAGGGTAACAGGCGGGCGTGGCGAATCGCCATCCCCGTTCGTGCTAGCATTCGACGAAAGAGGTCCTGATGCCATTTATTGACACCAGTAAACTTGATGTGGTCGAACGCTTGCCGGGCTGGCGGGGACGCTACTTTCATTCTCCCAGCATGACGTTTGCCCATGACGAATTCGTCCGCGGCGCATCAATTCACGAACACTTTCACCTACAGGAAGAGGTATATGAAGTGGTTGAAGGCGAGCTTGAAATCACGATTGATGGAGTGAGTCAGATCGCTCAACCCGGCTTGGTCGCGATTGTGCCCAGCAACGCGCGCCATTCGATCAAAGCTCTGACCGATGGCAGGGCTATCATTGTAGATTACCCGCAGCGCGAGTTACGGTAACGCAGCAGGAGAAAATTGCAGCCGCGGTTCTGCTTAGCCGTAAGTTCTAGAAAGCCTAGACGTCCTCTGATCCGATGGGTTTATCGGCTTCCGCCCAGATCTAAGGGACGAGGCAAGCCGCCCGCGCGGTATCGCACCTTATATGTGATCCCGCTCACTGTTTTATAATAAGGAGTTACCTCACAATAGCAGGGCTCAATATCAGGGTAATTGTGGCCGTATGGCCGCACAGGATAATTCATGGCTACAACAATTGAACTCGGAGTACAGGAACGCGCGGCGCTAACGCCGCAACCCGGCCGCAAGGTCAATGATTTCAGCATTCAGGTGGCGACGGTAAACGGTTCAGGGTCGCAGTCCGCCAATACCGTGCTGTTGCGCAGCATTTTTCAGATGGGCGTGCCGGTTTCCGGCAAGAACCTTTTTCCATCGAACATTGCCGGCTTGCCTACGTGGTACACCATCCGCGCCAGCAAGCACGGCTACATCGCGCGCAAGAAAGAAATTGATTTTCTGGTGGCGATGAACGCCGAGACCGCGCAGGAAGACGTGATGTCACTGACGCCCGGTGCGGCCTGCGTGTATGACGAGCCGCTGAAGCTTTCCGGCCTTCGCCAGGACATTACTTTTTATCCCGTGCCTTTTGACAAGCTTGTGGCCCCGGTTTGCCCTGAGGCAAAGTTGCGCCGCCTGGTTAAGAACATGCTTTATGTGGGCGTGGTGGACGCGCTGCTGGGCATCGACGTTGCTGAATCCGAGAAGGCGCTGATCAAGCAGTTTGGGAAAAAGAAAAAAGCCGCAGAGCTGAATACTGCCGCAGTCCGCGCAGGCTATGACTACGCGATTGCCACCTTTACCAAGCAGGACCCATTTTGGGTGGAGCGCATGAATGCAAACCAGGGCAAGATCATTGTGGACGGCAACGCTGCCGCGGCCCTGGGGTGCATGTTTGCCGGCGTCACGGTGGTCACGTGGTATCCCATCACGCCTTCCAGTTCACTGGTGGAAACGCTGATCGATTATCTAAAGGAATACCGCATTGGCCCGGACGGCAAAGCGACGTTTGCCGTGGTGCAGGCCGAAGACGAACTGGCCGCTGCAGGCATGGTGCTGGGCGCGGGCTGGGCGGGCGCTCGATCGATGACTTCAACTTCCGGCCCGGGCATTTCGCTGATGGCGGAGTTCATTGGCCTGGGTTATTACACTGAGCTGCCGGGCGTGTTCTTTGATATCCAGCGCGTTGGCCCTTCAACTGGGCTGCCCACGCGCACCATGCAGGGCGACGTGCTTTTCTGCGCGACTCTCTCGCACGGTGACACAAAACACATCCTGCTGTTTCCATCTTCGGCGGAAGAGTGTTTCACCATGGCCATGGAGGCGTTTGATCTGGCGGAGCAATTCCAGACGCCGGTTTTTGTCCTCTCGGATCTTGATCTGGGGATGAACAACTGGATGGCGCATCCTTTTACTTATCCGGAAAAGCCGATTGCGCGCGGCAAGGTGCTGGATGCAGATGACCTGAAGCGCCTGGGCGGCTTTGGCTTTGCCCGCTATAAAGATGTTGATGGCGATGGCATTCCGTATCGCACACTGCCGGGCACGGCGCATCCGAACGCGGCATATTTCACGCGCGGGAGCGGACACAATGAGAAAGCGCAGTACAGTGAGCGTCCGGACGATTACGTGAACAACATGGACCGTCTGGCACGCAAGTTTGAAACAGCCCGCAAGTTTGTGCCGGCGCCCGTAAAGGAAGTGAGCGGCACGTCGAAAATTGGCATCATCGCTTATGGCACCACGCACTGGGCGTTGACTGAGTCGTGCGACCAACTGCTCAACGAGCACGGGATTGCCACGGATTATCTGCGGCTGCGCGCTTATCCGTTTGCGCAGGACATGCACGACTTCATCAAGAACCACGATCGCGTTTACGTGGTGGAGCAAAACCGCGACGCGCAGATGTTCCAGCTAATCAAGCTTGATATAGCGGCTGACCAGGTAACGAAGCTGCGCAGCGTGGTCCATTACAACGGGCTGCCGATAGACGCGCGCTCCGTCACTGACGCTATAGTTTCCCAGGAGGCCAAGTAATGTCCGCCACTTCAACGCCCACACCGGCCCCAAAAACCAATCACCTTGGGCTTACCGTGCTCGACTACCGCGGCGGCAAGACCACGCTGTGCGCGGGCTGCGGCCATAACGCCATTACGGAGCGCATCATTGACGCCATGTATGAAATGGGCGTGCAGCCGGAGAATATCGCCAAGCTCAGCGGCATCGGCTGCTCGTCGAAGACGCCGGCATATTTTGTGAACCGCGCTCACGGCTTCAACTCCGTGCATGGACGCATGCCGTCCGTAGCCACGGGCGTTGCCCTGGCCAACCAGAAGCTGATGCTGATCGGCGTCTCCGGCGACGGTGACACGGCTTCCATCGGCATTGGGCAGTTCATTCACCTGATGCGCCGCAACCTGCCGATCATTTACATCATTGAAGACAACGGCGTTTATGGCCTAACCAAAGGGCAGTTCTCCGCCACGGCGGATTTGGGATCGAAGCTGAAAACCGGCGTGATCAATGATCTTCCGCCTATCGATACCTGCGCGCTGGCGATCCAGCTGGGCGCGACGTTTGTGGCGCGGTCGTTTTCCGGCGACAAGAAACAGCTGCTGAACCTGCTGAAGGCAGCCATCGCGCACCGCGGCACCGTGATGCTTGACGTCATCTCACCCTGCGTTACCTTCAATGACCATGAGGGTTCCACCAAGTCCTACAAGTATTCCAAGGACCATGAAGAGCCTGTGCAGGAAATTGGCTTTATACCGAGCTTTGAAAACATTGACGTGGATTACGATCCCGGCACAAC
>DATBVH010000546.1:0-5182 GCA_036515395.1 Candidatus Angelobacter sp. | reverse complement strand
AGATTCCTGAAGCCGAAGATACTGGAGTGTCTTTCGTCTCTCTCGAGGTGCAGAACGTCGGGGGTGCTACCGTGAGCTCGAATTTCTACTGGTTGCCGGCTAAATTCGCTACCTTTGACTGGGCGGCAAGCACCTTCTATTACACGCCGTCACCCTCTTACGAAGACCTGACGGAACTTTCCCGGTTACCTGAGGTGAAGCTCGCTATGGCTGCAAAGAAGATTGCGGCAGGGAACAAGCAAACTATCCAGGTGACGCTGAAAAATCCAACGCAGCATCTGGCCTTTCAGGTGAGCGTGAGGGCGTTCAACAAAAAAGATGGACATGACATTTTGCCCGTTTTGTGGGATGACAACTATTTCGCGCTGATGCCTGGTGAATCCAGGACTGTTATTGCTTCATATGACGCGCAACAACTTTACAATGTGGAACCAATAGTCGAGGTGAGCGGGTGGAACATCGTGGAGCAAACGCAGGCGCTTACAACCGCGCCCAGGAAGCGGCGATAAGAAGCGCGCTACGCAAAATTGTATTGTGGTTGAGCTTTCCCGTCCTCGTAGCGTGCGCGGCTGCAGCACAGACTGCGCAAATGCCACCACAGAGTGCGAATCCACCTCTGCCACCCCTCCGGCCCACCGTACAGGAGCGATTGGGCTATCCCAGGAACGCGCGTCTATTAATCATTCATGCAGACGACCTCGGCATGTCCCATTCAGTAAATCGGGCCACGTTTGAAGCGCTTGAGAAAGGTTGGATCACATCCAGCAGCATTCTTGTCCCCTGCCCCTGGTTTCCAGAGGTTGTGCGTTTTGCTCAATCGCATCCCGATGCTGATCTGGGAATCCATCTGGCCCTGAACAGTGAGTGGACAGATTACCGATGGGTGCCCCTCAGTGCGAAAGAGAAAGTCCCCAGCCTGCTGGACGATCAAGGATATTTAGTCAACGATGAAACTATTGTCGCAAAGCAAGCCAAGGCCACTGAGGCCAGCGTGGAGCTGCAAGCGCAGATTGATCGCGCCTTGAAATCGGGAATAAAGCTTTCTCATTTGGATACCCATATGACTGCTTTGGTCGGATCACTGGAACTGTTTCGCGTGTATCAGGCCCTGGGCTCGAAATATAGCCTGCCGATCCTGGTGGGCGACTATAAGATTCCAACTGGTGTCACTCTCGCCCCTTCGGAGAGTCTGGTGCAGCGGGTGATTGGAATAGATCCGGGCATCTCCCCCGCGAATTGGGCAGACTGGTATGAGAGGACGCTGGCAGCTCTGCCGCCAGGCGTTTACGAGATGATTGTGCACCTGGCCTACGATGATGAAGAAATGCGCGGCGCAACCCAGGACCATCCTGATTGGGGTGCTGCGTGGCGGCAACTGGATTTCAATCTGGTCAAAAGTCCGGATTTCCAGAAGTTCCTGCGCGATCAAGGATTCGTTTTGGTTACATGGAAAACTCTGATTAGAGCTGGCCAGAATGTCACTCTTCCTTTAGGTCGAGATTTACCACATTGAGCCACCAGATTCTGCCTTAAATGCGGGGCGCGAGCCATTTCTTAATTGGCAGTCAGACTAGGCCATTACCTCATTAAGGAATTGCTTGGTGAAAGATGGGACCATTCCCGGATGCAGAAGACAGACCGCGTTCCACAATCATCTGATTGTGGAATGGGGATTCCCGGATCTTCGCTCGTTAAGATTCAGCCTCTTACGAAGCCCGATCCAGCAGAGTTTTTGGAACACAACCGCACGCAAGGTACGATCAAGCTGATACGCCAACTCAAGCTGGTTCATAACCCGCATTAATATGCGAGTGTATAGCGGTTGCGAAAAAGATAGACTCTGGTTGGCGCGACTCTCCGGCAAAGCGAAAGGAAAGCCGTAGCGCAATCAGTTGCCAGCCAGATCTTCATAGTAGATATTTGACATCTAAAATATTTAAACCTAGCATTTGTTCAGCTTGGCGGCGCGATCGTCTATCGTGGAAAACCTGCGGTGCGCACCTGGCAAAGCTTGCACCTTACCTCGGGAGGCGGACTGTGAGAATCGTTTGCCTGGGCGGCGGCCCCGCCGGCCTCTATCTCTCCATCCTGCTCAAGAAAGCCAATCCCTCGTGGAACGTGACTGTGGTCGAGCGTAATCGCCCGACTGATACGTTCGGATGGGGCATTGTTTTCTCTGACAAGACGATGGACGGGTTCCGCAGCGTGGATGAGGAAACACACACAGAGATTACGCGTTCCTTCCGTCACTGGGACGATATTGATGTCTTCTTCAAAGGCACCAAAATCACTTCTGGAGGCCACGGCTTCTGCGGGATTGCCCGCATCCGGTTGCTGCAGATCCTGCAAGAGCGGGCGGCCGGTCTGGGCGTGAAACTGAAGTTCCAGACCGAAGTCGCTGATCCCGATGAATACGCCGCTCGATACGATCTTGTGATCGCTTCTGACGGTGCTTCTTCGATTTCACGAAGAACCCATGAAGACATTTTCAAGCCCAACATTCAGGTCCGTCGCAACCGCTTTGTCTGGCTGGGCAGCCGCAAAAAGCTTGATGCGTTTACCTTTGATTTCAGAGAAACGGAGTGGGGCTGGTTCAATCTGCATGCCTACCGGTTCGATGACGAGTGGTCCACCTTTATCGTTGAAACTCCGGAAGAGAACTGGCGAGCCGCAGGGATTGACAGAATGGAGCAGGAAGAATCAATCGCCCTCTGCGAGAAATTGTTTGCCGAACGGCTGGAGGGCGCTCCTCTCATCTCGAATGCAAGTCATCTGCCCGGCCCCGCCATCTGGCTCAAGTTCAACCGTATTCTGTGCGAAAAATGGTTTCACAAAAACATTGTGCTGATCGGTGACGCTGCACATACGGCACATTTCAGCATTGGCTCCGGGACCAAACTAGCAATGGAAGATGCCATCGCGCTGGCGCGCGTGCTCTCAACCGGTAACGGTGACGTGGAAGGCGCTCTCAAGCGCTACCAGGAAGAGCGGGAAATCGAGGCGCTGAAACTACAGAGCGCGGCGCGCAATCGCATGGAGTGGTTCGAAGAAGTTGAACGCTATGTCCATCAGGAGCCGGAGCAGTTCGCTTACGGGCTCCTTACTGGCAGCCAGCGCATCGGTCATGCCAACCTGAAGTTGCGCGACTCTGACTATGTGAATCGTGTGGAGAAGTGGTTCGCTGCACGCAGCGGACTTGACCGATCGCTGCCTCCGATGTTCACACCGGTATCAATCCGCGGCGTCACCCTCAAGAATCGGGTCATCTGTTCTCCCATGGCCACGTATATGGCTCAGGACGGCGTGCCCAATGACTTTCATCTCGTACATCTATCGGCGCGAGCAATGGGAGGCGCCGCCATGGTGGTTACGGAGATGACGTGCGTCTCCCCTGAAGCGCGCATTACCCCGGGCTGTCCTGGGATGTGGAATAACGAGCAGATGAATGCGTGGAAGCGCGTCGTGGACTTCGTGCATACGCACACCGACGCGAAGATCGCCTTTCAGGTAGGGCACGCCGGGCGCAAAGGTTCCACCCGAGTGGGATGGGACGCTATCGATCAGCCGCTGCAATCGGGAAACTGGCCCCTGGTCTCGGCTTCGCCGCTTCCCTATATCGAAGATATTTCACAGATCCCACAGGAAGCCACGCAGGCGGATATGTGCCGCATTAAGGCCGAATTTGTCTCGGCTACCGAGCGCGCGTCCGCGGCCGGCTTTGACTGGCTGGAATTCCATTGCGCTCACGGCTATCTGATGTCCAGCTTCATCTCCCCTCTCACCAACTTGCGCGGCGATGAGTATGGGGGTTCCCTGGAGAACCGCTGCCGCTATCCACTAGAAGTTTTTCGCGCGATGCGCGCGGTCTGGCCGCCCGATCGTCCTATGAGTGTACGTATCTCTGCACATGATTGGGTGCCCGGCGGTCTTACGCCGCAAGATGCTGCCGAAGTCGCGCGACTCTTCAAGAACGCGGGTGCTGACGTGATCGACTGCTCCTCCGGGCAGGTGAGCAAAGCGGAGAAGCCGGTGTATGGACGCATGTTTCAAGTACCGTTTGCCGACAAGATTCGCAATGAAGTAGGAATTCCAACCATTGCCGTCGGTAACATTTTTGAAGGCGACCATGTGAATACCATTATCGCTGCAGGGCGGGCAGACCTGTGCGCAGTGGCACGGCCTCACCTCGCCGATCCGGCATGGACCCTGCATGAGGCGGCGAAGCAGGGATTTAGCGACATCACCTGGCCTAAACAGTATCTGAGCGGAAAGGAGCAGCTGGAGAGAAACCTGGCTCGCGCCCAACTGATTTTACAGGTGTGACCGCTTGGGGCGGCGAACCGTGAGAAGGACGGGCACTTACAGTAAGCCCCTGTGATTTGCAGGCGGCCAAACATCTGAGGAAAATAAATGGGAACTACTTCCAGCATACGGAAAAACAATAACGGCTCAGGCCCTATCGAAAGCGTGGTTCTTGATCTTGAGACGCGTGCCCGGAAGGGCGATCATCAGGCCCTGCGTTTGTGGCTGCGTCTCTTGTCGTGCACGGTGCACATCGAACGGAATGTTCGTCTGGGCCTGCGGCAGGAGTTTAACATGACGTTGCCGCGATTTGATTTGATGGCCCAGTTGGAACGAAGTGATGGCGGACTGCGCATGAGCGAGCTATCCAAGCGTCTGATGGTGTCGGGAGGCAACGTAACCGGGATCACCGATCAGCTCGAACGGAAAGGCTTTGTAACGCGCGAAGATTGTCCCGGAGATCGCCGCGCTTTTACTGTCAGGTTGACATTCAGCGGATTAAAGCTTTTTCGAGAAATGGCCGTGCGGCATGAGCAGTGGATCATCGAACTGCTGGCCGGTCTTACCCGGGACGAGAAACAATCCATGATAGACGCGCTGGGAAGAATGAAGACGTGCATCCACAATACTGGTGCCGACAGCGGGTCGGTCCGACGAGCGCAACGGAGAGGCGCACGATGAAGCAAACGACAAAAGCAGCACACCCAGCCTCCACCGGTCGCATGCTGGCAGGGTATTCAGCGCAACATTTCAGTTACACGTTCAAGGACGCTGTAGCCTGCGTAACGCTGGACCGGCCCGAGCGCAAGAATTCTTTGACGTTTGATTCGTACGCCGAGCTGCGCGAATTGTTCCACGCCATGTCCAGGGCAACCGACGT
>DATBVH010000545.1:0-2044 GCA_036515395.1 Candidatus Angelobacter sp. | reverse complement strand
TAATTGTTATTGCACGATGAAACAGGGATGTCCGAAAATCATCGGGGCCGCCTATCGCGGCTCCGATTTTTTTTCTGCTGCGGCGTGTCACCCCACGTAAACGGCAGCTTCCTGACCTTGGAAATCTCCCTGACCACATAGTCCGGCTCTTCTTCGGGCCCGATGGGCCTTTGCGACTTGAACTCTCCATGGCGCAAGCGAACCGTATGCATTCCCAGTTCTTTACCGGCGCGGATTTCGCGGGCAGGCCGGTCGCCGACTACGAGAATCTCGGCGGGCGTCAAGCGGGTTCGCTTCTGGATTTTGCGGAAGGCTGCTTCTTTAGTCAGCACGTTATTGCGGTCGGCAAAATAGATTTTTTCGACCGACGGCTCATGATGCAATCCCAGAGCTTTTACTTTGGCGTGCTGGATCTTGGGCTCGCCAAAGCTGACGATGAAATTTCTGACGCCGCGTTTGGCCAGGAAGCGCAGCAGCGGCAGTGATCCGGGGAAGAGTGTGAGTTTGCCGACAGGGCAGTTGAAATAGGCTTCACGGGCTATGCGGCTGATTTCTTCAGGATTTTCAGCGCCGAAATGGCGAGTGACATCAGCATCGATATGACGGAGCATGGGATCTGTGCGGAAGGCGCGCATGCGTGCGCGGTAAACCGTTTCGGCATCTGCTTTGAGTCCGGCATCCACCATGGCTTGCGCGGCGTAACGGTGGGTCACGCGGAGGCGCTGTCCCAGGCAGTCATAGAGCGTGTCGTCCAGGTCAAAGATCACGCAACGGATGAGCGGCTTGACGCTCTGAAGCACTTGCCGCTTCTTGGTGCGCGGGTGTGGCGTTGGTCTTTTCTTTTTCTTTTTTTTAGCAGGCAGCGGCATCTCTCCGGATACTGCGATATACATTGTAATCACTGCTACAATTAGTCATGGAGGCAAAGCTGTTGCACATCCCATGGATGGTGAGTGTGCTCTACAGCAGCATTCCGCTTTTCTGGTTTGCTATCCACCCTTTTGCCGATTTCTGGCGCAGGATGAACCGTTCGCCATACAGGCTTTTGCTTCCGATCTGGGCGGTAATCATCTCCGCTCTCGCCTGGGCTACATGGCCGTGGCATTCCGATCGCTTCTACTCCTCACCGTGGATGTGGGTACCCGCCGGTGTTCTGATCGTCTTTGGTTTCAGAACGTATAGCGGAATCCGTTCCGGCTTCGGCGCGCACAAGCTCAGCGGCGAAGCTGAGCTGCGTCCGCAGGAGCATGCGCAGGAGTTGATAACTACAGGATTACATGCCCGCATGCGCCATCCTATTTACTTTGCTCACGTATTGAATTTGGCCGGATGGAGCCTGGGCAGCGGACTGGTAGTGAGCTTCGTTCTGCTGGCAATCAGCGCGCTTGGAACATTTCCCCTGATGGTCTGGATCGAGGAACACGAATTGGAAAAACGATTTGGGCAGCGCTACCGTGAATACAAGGCCCGCGTTCCGTTAGTGCCTTTGCCGTTTCAGAGGATCCCCGCATGAGCCGCCGAACGTGGTCTGAGAGGGCGGTGTGAGATTTGAGCTTTTTGTTGCCGCGCGATATCTCCGGGCTAAACGACGCCAAGCAGTGATTGGCGTGATCACTGTTATTTCCGTCATTGGCGTAACGGCTGGCGTGGCTTCTCTGGTTATTGCTCTTTCCATCAACGCAGGATTCCAGAAAGACCTTCAAGACCAGCTACTCGGATCGCAGTCGCACATCAATCTTGTTCGAGTGCAGAACGATGGCATTGAAGACTGGCGAGCGTTGATGACGCGTCTGGCCAAAGAGCCTCATGTTACGGGCGTTGCGCCGGCGATGTACGGGCAGGTAATGGCGTCACGGGCAGCGCGTGCAAGCGGAGCGCTGGTTAAAGGCGTAATCCCGGAATATGAAAATCGGGTAAGCGAGCTATTGAAATCCATAAAACTTGGTTCTGCTGCCGCGCTGGAACCTAGCGCAGAAATGGATCAGGCTTGCAAAAGCGGCAAGGCCATCCCGCCCATAGTGCTGGGAAAGGACTTAGCGGAGAC
>DATBVH010000544.1:0-3041 GCA_036515395.1 Candidatus Angelobacter sp. | reverse complement strand
CGTCGAAAAGCCCTTGCCCGAGCGCTTGCAGTATTGGCACGCCATTGATTACGTCAGACAAGCTGGCTTCGATTGTTACCTCCAGGGTCGCCACGTCCATGCCAATCTTTTCTTCAATCGCCGATCGCGCGATATTCGGCGGGCCTGTCAGGAAGGTATTTCCCAGCACCGTCAGATTTGCGTCCCAGGTGGTGTAGCGCAACGCTGTGCCGTTCTTGAGAGTAATGGTGTAAAGATCGGCCATGCGGATTTCTGTTGCGCTCTGGAGCCATGTGACCAGATTGTTGCCGCCGATATTTGTAGGTGTTTTCATATTTTTGCAAACCGCCTGACTCTATCGTGTTGCTGGAGATGGTGAATGCTCCTGATGCAGCGCCGCTCGCCGCGTGGACGGGCTCGCGTCGGCTTTAGCAGGGCCAAGGGCCAAGAGCCAAGGGCTAATAGCTGGTGCGCGCTATTTGCGCACTGAAATCAACTGCACTTCCTTGCATTCATAGAGATTGAAATAGAAGTTGCTGAACTCAATCCCTTCGCGAGTGCCGCTCGATGAACTGCCGCGCGATGTCCCGGCGTCAAATCTCACGCGGTGCAGGAAAGTAAAGTCGGCAGTGATGGAATGCCCTGGTGCCGGAGCATTTGTAAACTGCACCAGGCCATTGGTGATGGTGTAAGTATTGGTGGCTTGCGCCGTTCCGTTGTCGTAGACAGTCGCTGTTTGGTTCGCCGGATTCTGGCAGGCTTCTAAAAAGCCGCCGAAGTTGCGCACAAGCTGAAAGTTCTTGGTTGTGCCGTCTCCGGTCCCGATGGGCTGACCCGAGAAAACTGAATCCTCAAGCCGTTGCGTCAGATCGCTTTCGTTGAGCAGGAAGTCGTCAAACTGTCCGCCGCGGGCCAGAAAGAATCCGACCAGCGTCTCCAGCGGCGTCTGTTCGTTTTCATCTCTCGATCGCGGATCGTTCAACAAATATTCATAGGCCAGGGTGAACTCCCAGATCGGATTCTGAAAGTTCTGCACTCTCACTTCGCGGCCCGCTAGCGACGATTGGATCTCCGTTGAGAACGTTGGATTTTTGGTGATGGTCCAGCCGAGACCTCGAACTTTTGGAAAGAGAAGGTTGCTCATCTGACTCCTTTCCGCTTGAGCGCCCGCGTTACTTCATTGGCGATCATGTTGCTGTGCCGGCGGATGTGGCCCTGGAATGACGCAGCGTCGACAGCGCTGACCGAGTGGTTTACGACCACCGTCACGCCTCCGCCACCTCCGCCTCCAATCACACTGCGCATTTGGTTGGCGATTCCAGCCGGCAGCACCATTTCCTGCGGATGCAGCATGGTTAGCTGATTATTGGGAACGTAGTATTGGCCGCCCTCAGCGGATGCCATCGCCCCAAACCCCAGTACAGCGGTATAGGTTCCAGCCGCCAGCAAACCGGCAATGACCGGCCCCAGAGGCGCTTCTGCTTCATACACTCGCGAGGCTGCGGCTGCCGCGCTGTGATGGATCTTGGCAATCGCATCAGCCAGGCTGATCCCTTTTGATTCGGCCGCCGCAGAAGAGTCCGCTGCAACTTCTCCTTCCTTTTCCGTGGTATGTATCACCAGCATGGCTACGTGATGCTCAATCCACTTCAGCATCATGTCTGCTAGCTTTTGCACCATGGAAACCACCATGTCCGACCACATGTTTTGCCACGCCTTGGAAAAACTTTCTGTTCCCCTCAGGAGACCACTGATGGATTGATCCATCGCGCTCTTGACCTTGGAGAAGAACTGGGTAAGATTCTTTTCTTGTACCCTCAAGCTGTCAGTCTGTGCCTTGGCGCCTACGAGTTCGCTCTGCGCTTTGATTTTGTCGATCTGGTTCTGGATTTCCTGTTGCTTTTTAACGTCGCCGGTCCAGAGCGCCCAGCGTTTCTGCTGGGTAAGCTTCTCGATTTCCAGCTCCCGTTCTTTCTCTTGCGCGATGGCGGCAATTTCCTGCTGCTGGTTGATCTTGCCGCGTTCAAAATCCTGCTCGATTAACTGAATCTTTTTATCGCTCGCAAGCTTAGCTACCTCAATGGTGCCTCTATAAACTTCGTCCTGCCTTTGCTTCTCTTCCTCTGCGGCGGCTTGTTCATCGGCGTTTATTTTCGCGATTCGAGCGTCTTCTGATTTGGCAAGGGCCAGGTTGGCGTCAATATCAGCCTGCGCCTGTTCCTTGGCCATCCTCTTGACTGCTTCTGTAAGCGTGCCGCGTGAGTGCACAGCGTGAGCAACCCATGCGTCTAGCGCATCCTGTTCTTGCTTTTTATCCTTAGCGGCTTTATCGGCCGCCGCGACTAGCGCATCCTGTTCTCTCTTTTTATCCTGGGCGGCTTTCTCGGCCGCCGCAGCTAAATCATTGGCGAGTACCTGCGCTCCCTGGGCGACGACTGCGGTGGCAAGCCTCAATTCTCTTTGCAGGTCGGAAAGGGTTACGTTCAAGCCTTTGAGCGATGCTTCTGCCTCAACGGCCTTCCCGGACAGATTCGTAATCATTGTCTCGCTGCCGGGAGCTTCCTGCGTCTCGGTTTCCTTTGCATCTTCTGTGGCTTGCTTTATGTCGTCCTGAACCTTCTTGATCTTAGCCTTGATTTCTTCCGGAGTTCCGCCGATGTCTTCCAACTGAAATTTCAGCCGCAGGGCGTCCTTGCCGGCTTCTGTCTTTTCAGCCGTGATCTGCATTTCACGGCCTATTGCTTTGATACGCGCCGCGCTATCTACCCAACGCTGGTTGAGGGACCTTTGCGCCTTGTCTTCCTCTTTCATTTCGTCGGTATAAATAATGGTGTCCGCGATCAGCTTGCTCAGCTTATCGGCTACCTCGGCAATGACCTGGGCAAAGGCGATGATTTCTGCCGGACTGAATGCCAGCCCGAGATCGATGCCAAGGGTCTTGCTCAGCTCGCCCAGAGATTTGAACGTGCCAGCCAGGTCACCATCCAGAACATGGTTCAAAGCTTCGGCGGCTTCCGTGCCTTCCTTCAGTGACTTGTTAACCTGCTTGAGCGCTTCGTCAG
>DATBVH010000543.1:0-3078 GCA_036515395.1 Candidatus Angelobacter sp. | reverse complement strand
TCCCCGGTTGAGTCTCTCGCTTGGTCTGCGTTATGAGCGCGAGATGCTCCCAGATCCTTTCAGCAACCTGATCAATCCCGCTGTCCCTCAAACCGGACACATGCCCACCGACAACAACAACCTTGGTCCACGCGTAGGCTTTGCCTTTGACGTGTTCGGCAATGGCAAGACCGTGTTGCGCGGCGGTTACGGCGTCTTCTATGCTCGAGTGATCAACTCCACTATCTTCAGCGCTCTTACTGGAACCGCCATGCCCGGAGCCCAGACCAGCGTTTCCTTCACTCCGGCGACCGCAGGAGCGCCGGCGTTCCCGGTTGTCTTCCCTGCTTCTGCGCCGCCTCCAGGAAAGAGCGTGACGTACTTCGATCCGAACTTCCAGCTGCCGCAAATCCGCCAGGCCGACTTGACGGTGGAACGCGATCTGGGCTGGGGAACGATGTTCTCCGTCAGCTACCTGGGCAGCTTTGGCCGTCAACTGCCGGACTTTGTTGACACCAACCTGAACCTCTCAACCAAAAACATCAACTACACAGTGCTTCCCGGCGGTCCACTCGCCGCTGGTACTGTGGTGAGCGTTCCATTGTTCTCAGGACCGCGGAAGAATACCGCTTTTGGCGCCGTGACCGATGTCTTCAGCGGCGTGACCAGCAACTACCAGGCATTGTCGATTCAGGCCAACCACCGCATGAGCCACCATGTGCAGTTCGGCATGAATTACACCTGGTCGCACGCACTGGATGACGGCGTAAACGGCCAAACCTTCACAGCCACCAACTCCCTGTTCAATCCTTTCAATGCGAGAGCGGACTATGGAAACTCCATCTATAACGTGCCGCAACGCTTCGTTTTGAATGCTGTGATGACTTCGCCCTGGCGCTTCAATGGCTGGGAGAAGTGGTTGACCAACGATTGGGAGATCGCTCCGGTTTATCAAATTCAGTCTGGTCTGCCGGTCACGGTGGGAGTAACTGGAAATGCTCCCGGCGCGACAGTGAGCGGCATTACCGGTTCTGGAGGCGCCAACCGCATCCCGAGCCGCAACACTGTCGACATGCCCGGAACCTGGATTACCGATCTGCGTGTTTCCAAGAGCTTTGCGGTCACAGAGCGCTACAAGGTGGAACTGCTCACTGACTTCTTCAACTTGGCCAACAAGCAGAACATCACTGGCATCAACACCACCGGTTACAGCATCGGCGGCACGGCTACAGCCCCGACTCTGGTCCCGGTTACGACGTTCGGCACGCCGTTTTCCTCCAACAGTAACTTCATCTATTCACCACGGCAGATTCAGTTGGGAGCTCGCTTCCACTTCTGATTGCCGTTGCGGAATGTATTTCCATGGCGCGGCAGCTTCGGCTGCCGCGTTTTTTATCTACAGTTATCACGGTTAAACGGGCATAACTTTGATCGCTTGAGGCTTTGTGAAAAAACTTATTGCTGTCGTTTTGATAGCTCTCATTCCCTACCAACTTTTTGCCTGGGGACCCAAAGGCCACGCTATCGTTGCAGATATCGCTGCATCCCGTCTCACGCCTGCCACCAAGCAGAACCTGCAGCTTCTTCTAGGCAATGACTCGCTGGCCTCCATCGCGAGCTGGGCTGATTCTGTCAGAAAAGAACGTGACGAAAGCTATGACTGGCACTTTGTCGATATCCCGAAAGACGCTTCGGCCTTTTCAGAAGAGCGCGACTGCTTTCGCCCGCAGGATAAACATAAGGACGCTCTGACCGACCACCACAACTGCGTGGTTGACCGAATCGAAATGTTTCAAAAAGTTTTGGGAGACGAAAAGGCTTCCCGCGCCGACAGGCTTGAGGCCCTTAAATGGATTGTCCACTTTGTGGGCGACCTTCATCAGCCGTTACATGCGATTGGTGAGGCCCACGGCGGCAATGACATCAAGCTCGCGGTCTTCGGTTCGGCCAAGTGTGGCGACTACGACTGCAACCTGCATTGGGCCTGGGACACTCTGTTGCTCGAACATACGGGCTATTCAGAAGAAGAGTATGTTGGCCGGCTGAACATTTTGATTGCACAGAAGCATCTGAAGAATCAGGCAGCAGGAACGCCGATGGACTGGGCCAATGAATCGCATCTTCAGGCCAGACATATCATGGAAGTGAAGCCGGCCACTATCGATGAAGATTATTATCAAGCCAATATTGAACTGGTAAACCAGAAACTGGCGCTGGCCGGACTTCGATTGGCGACGTTGCTCAATGCCACGCTGGGCAAAGCGCCTTTGTCGAGCTCAAACGGGACACATTCAAAGTTCTGAGGAAGCCCAATTGTTGAACATCAAAGTACGATTTAGCCGTCTTGCGAGGGTTGTTGTGGGCGGAATGGCCTTAACGTTTCTTCTATGTTCTCCAGCAGCCCTGGGACAAGGAAAGAGCGGAGCGGCACACGCACAGAAACTGCCCACCGGCATGAGCATTACTCCTGAAGCTGCTCGCGGGTCGAAGCTGCAATACCTCAATCCTGATCTGCCCGGAATGCCGGAGTATCTCGCCGATCATCCTATCGCCACAGCTCTTAGTCCCAATGGCAACACGCTGCTGGTGCTGACCAGTGGATACAACCGCATCTCTGATATCAAGGCCAAGTCAGTGCCGGAATTATCCAACGAATATGTTTTCGTTTATGACGTACGGCAAAATCCGCCGGCCAAGCTACAGGTGTTGCAAATAGCCAATTCCTATATGGGTATCGCATGGGCCCCATACGGCGGAAAATTCTTTGTCTCCGGCGGGATGGACGACAACGTGCACATTTTCGATTGGAACGGCGATCACTGGTTAGAATCGCTACCTCCCATTCCCCTGGAACACAAGTCCGGGCTCGGGATAAATGATGAAGAAGGAACCAGCGAAAGTAAGAACAAGTCGGTCGCAGCCGGCTTGGCCGTGAGCGCGGACGGCAAGCGGCTGATAGTGGCAAACAACGCGAATGACTCCGTCTCACTCATCGACCTCACGCAGCGCAAGGTGATTGGCGAAGTGGATTTGCGTCCGGGAAAAGGAGAGCCTGGCGGCGCATATCCTTACGGCGTGGCATTCAAGGGCAATGACCGG
>DATBVH010000542.1:0-3952 GCA_036515395.1 Candidatus Angelobacter sp. | reverse complement strand
GTGAGTGGGGCGGCATCTACAACGTCCCAGGGAGCAACTGCTATGGCGCCGTCCTTGCTTGCTGAAGCTGTGCCCAGTCCAGGAGAAAGGACGCTCTGGCTGTTGATGGCGGCATGTGGATCGCTGCTGCTTTCGGCCGTAACCAGCCACTTGAGCCAGAACATTGCGGCCATCCCGCTGCTGTGGATCCTTCCACTCACGATTTATCTGCTCACGTTTGTGCTGGCGTTCAATGGAAAGATCTATTGGCGATGGTTGATGGTGCGGCTGCTGGCAGTGGCGCTGGGCGCGTTGGGCTACTTCATTGCCAAGCCCAGCGAAGATTTGCCGATCGCTATCTCGATCCCCTTTTTCTGTTTAGTCTTGTTTATCAGTTGCTTGTTTTGCCATGGAGAACTCTACCTGCGCCGTCCCTCCGCTCGTTTTCTCACACAGTACTACTTGCTGATTGCTGCGGGCGGTGCGCTGGGCTCGATGTTTGTTGGCGTGCTCGCCCCAATGGTCTTTAGCGGAAGTTACGAGATGGCGTGGAGCTTGGTATATACAGCCGCGTTGGCTGCGGCCTTGATGTGGCGGCAACACTGGGCCTGGCGAATCTTTTGGCCTGCGGCTGCAATCGGTCTGCTGGTAGTTGTTGTCTTGCAGGAGCGCGCCGACCGGGAAAACGCAATCGTTCAGGTGAGAAGTTTTTACGGCACGCTACGGGTTACAGATGAGGAAACCGAGGATGCGGGAAGATTTCGCACACTGATCCATGGGACCATCCAGCATGGGACGCAGTTCATGGCCAGTGACGAGTTGCGGCGGCTGCCAACTACTTATTACTCGCGGGATTCGGGAGTTGGCCTGGCGCTGGATAACTGCTGCAAGGGCCGCGCGCGCCGTGTGGCCGATATCGGCCTGGGAACTGGGACGTTGGCCACCTACGGAGAGCCGGGAGATGTGTTCCGTTTTTATGAGATTGATCCCAGGGTGGAAGTGATCGCAAAGAACGTGTTCACGTATCTGCGGGAATCGCGGGCCAAGATTGAGATCGCGCATGGCGATGCGCGGCTTTCCATGGAAGAGGAACCGCCGGAGAATTATGACGTAATTGCCGTGGATGCATTTTCCGGGGACGCCATACCAGTGCATCTGCTCACGGCGGAGGCAATCAAGCTTTATCAGCGGCATCTGGCTCCGGGCGGGATTATTGCGTTCCACATCTCCAATTCTTATCTGAGCCTGGCTCCCGTGGTGCAGGCACAGGCAGACCATGCCGGACTGCATGCCGTTTTAGTGATAACCGAGGACAACGACGACACTGGCGCTTTCAGTTCAGACTGGGTGCTGGTGACGGCCAATGAGAGATTCCTGGCATTGGCGGAGATTGCCGATGCCAGCGCAAAGATCGATCCGAAACCCGGCTTGGGGCTATGGACTGACGACTACAGCAGCCTTTTGCCTATCCTGAACCTCCGTCCCGCCCCCAAGAAATAGGTTTCCCTACGCCAATCGGGGGATTAAACCCTGAAACTATTTTGACATCAAAGCATCTAACGTCAGGAAGCAAAAGGGCCTAAATAAAGGAAGTGGAGGACAAATGATTCAGGTAAGAAAAGCCAAAGAACGCGGCCATGCCGACCACGGCTGGCTGAATACGTACCACACATTTTCATTCAGCGATTATTACGATCCGAAGCACATGGGGTTCCGCAGCTTGCGCGTGATCAATGAAGACTGGGTGCAGCCGGGGTATGGTTTTCCCACGCATCCGCACCGCGATATGGAGATCATCACCGTTGTATTGGAAGGATCGCTGGAGCACAAAGACAGCATGGGGACGGGCTCAGTGATTCGTCCGGGTGAGGTGCAGAAGATGAGCGCCGGAACTGGAGTGCGCCACAGCGAGTTCAACCACTCAAAGACTGAGCCGGTCCATCTGTATCAGATATGGATCCTGCCGGAAAAAGAGGGCATCAAGCCGAATTATGAGCAGAAGGCGATTCCGGCAGAAGAAAAGCAGAGCAAGCTCAGGCTGGTGGCATCGCCCAGCGGAGGCAATGGGAGCAACGCGGTCAAGCTGTATCAGGATGCAGAACTGTACACCGTTGCGTTGGGCAAGTCGGAATCGGTGGAGCATGAGCTGCGCGACGGGCGCTATGCGTGGGTGCAGGTGGCGCGCGGAGCGATAAGCGTCAACGGCGAGGAGTTGAAGGCTGGTGACGGCGCTGCTGTGTCAAAGGAAACGAAGCTGGAAATCAGCGGGACCACTGACGGCAGTGAAGTCCTGTTGTTCGATCTGGCGTAAGGGAGCAGTTGGCAAATAGCAATTGGCAATTAGCCAAAGGCAAAATCGCCGCAGAGTTGCGCAGACATTTTGCGCAAAACATCACAGATCAGGAAGCTAGCCGCGAGTTTTCGCGAATGAACACGAATCGGAAATGGTTCGCGTAGTTCGCGTTGATTCGCGGCTAATTTTTTTGCGATTTTGCAGGCTAACCGCTCTAAGTCTTAGCCGTCTATCAAAGTATGATACCTTGACGATCTACAATCAAGGTGTAGATAATCATACTATGGGAAAACCAAGTGATCTGGTCCAGGGAACACTGGATCTTCTAATCCTAAAAACGCTCTCGCTCGAGCCGAAGCACGGCTGGGCCATCGCGAAGCGTATCCAGCAGATTTCAAACGAAGTTTTGCAGGTCCAACAAGGCTCTCTTTACCCTGCGCTGCACCGGTTGGAGCAGCAGGGCTGGATTCGCGCCAAATGGAATGAGAGCGAAACAGGCAGGCAGGCCAAATTTTATTCGCTCACTGCCGCCGGCCGCGGCCAACTGGAAAAAGAGAAAGAAAGTTGGAAACGTCTTTCAACGGCGATCGACGTGGTGATCGACAGCCTGTAATTGGGAGGGAAGCATGCGCTGGGTGCAACGATTTCGGATGGCGTTCCTGATGCTGTTCAGCCGCAAGAGCGAGAAAGACCGCTTGAATAGGGAAGTGCAGTTTCATCTGGACCAGCAGATTGCGGAAAACATTGACGTTGGAATGCCGCCGGACGAAGCACGCGCCGCAGCCCTGCGACTGTTTGGCAATCCAACGCTGTTGCAGGAAGAAGCCCGGTCAGCCTGGAGTTGGAACTGGCTGGAAGGATTGTGGCGCGATGTCCGTTATGGGCTGCGTACGCTTCTTCGCTCACCAAGCTTTTCAGTGACTGCGGTCCTTGTAATGGCGCTTGGGATTGGCGCTTCAACCTCACTGTTTACCATTGTGCGTTCCGTTCTGCTGAAACCTTTGCCTTTTCGCGATCCGGACAAGCTTGTGATGGTGTACGAACATTTTCGCCAGGAAAACAATCCGTATAACGTGGTCTCCGCCGCGGATTTTCGTGCATGGCGCGAGAAGACGCACGGCTTTCAGGACATGGCAGCCTGGCGCTGGTGGGGCGGCGCGATAACCACGAATTCAGGCGAGATGCCGGAGCAGTTTGCAGGCGCGGCAGGTTCATGGAACCTGTTTTCCGTGCTCGGCGTTGAGCCCGTGCTGGGACGTACTTTCACTCCAGACGAAGATCGCATCGGCGCACCGGACGCCGTGATCCTCTGCTGGAGTTTCTTTCAAAGCCGGTTCAGTGGTGACAGCTCCATTGTCGGCAAAACCGTGCGCATCGACTCGAAGCCATATACAGTGGTGGGAGTTCTTCCCAAATTTTTTACCTACCCGGATCCGGGAGTGAAGGCGTGGATCCCATACGCGACGACCTTCACGCCCGACGAACTGGCCGCACACGACAAACATCAAAGTTACGTCGTCGCGCGTCTGAAAGAAAATGTGTCGGCCACTGCGGCCATTCAGGAGGTCAGAGCTCTTCAATATCAAATGCATATGGCGGAGTTGACCAAGCCGGTCGCCGAAGATGCGATGATGAGGCCCATGATTGATGACCTGGTCCAGGACGTGAAAATGCCGCTGC
>DATBVH010000541.1:0-7410 GCA_036515395.1 Candidatus Angelobacter sp. | reverse complement strand
ATCCAAAGCCAACCCCGCCACTGAAAATGCCACGCCCAACAAAAAGCCGGCGCCTGAAACGCCTGCCATCCATAACGATGTGGTCATTAAAGGCGGCACCATCCTCACAGTGACGCACGGCAAGATCGAGAACGGCAGCATTTACATTCACAACGGGAAGATTGCCGCCGTGGGCCAGAGCGTGAATGCCCCTGCCGGTGCCACAGTGATCGATGCCAGCGGAAAATTTGTGATGCCCGGCATCATTGATTCCCACTCCCACATCGCTCTCGACGACGACGTAAACGAAGCTACCAGCCCTATCACGCCGCATATGATGATGCGGGATGCCTTCGACTACAACGACAAGGCAATCTATCGCGCGCTGGCCGGCGGCGTTACTACATCGCTACTGCTGCATGGCTCAGCCAACATGATTGGCGGCCAGGCCATTGTGATCAAGCACAAATACGGCCTCGGGCGCGACGAGTTGCTCTTCCCCGGCGCTCCGCAATCCATCAAGTTCGCCAGCGGTGAGAATCCCAAGCGTACTTATGGCGGCAAGAATCAGCTGCCTTCCACCCGCATGGGAAATTTTGAAGTGATGCGCGCCGCTTTCATTGAAGCCCGCGAGTACATGCGCACATGGGACGACTACGACGCCAAAGTGAAAAAAGGCGACAAGGACGCCACGCCGCCCAAGAAAGACCTGAAGCTGGAAGCGCTGGCCGACATTCTTCGCGGCAAGTTGCTGGTGCAGATCCATTGCTATCGTGCCGATGAATTTCTTACCGAGATGGAAATGGCCAAGGAGTTCGGCTATAAAATCCGCGCCTTTCATCATGCGCTGGAAGCTTACAAAGTTGCTGACAAGATTGCCGCCAACGGCGTTGCCATTGCCACTTGGCCGGATTGGTGGGGCTTTAAGTATGAAGCGTGGGACGGCATTCCCTGGAACGCAGCCATCTCCGCACACAAAGGCGTACGGGTAGCTCTTAAGAGCGATTCAGAAGACGTGACTCGCCGCCTGAATCAGGAAGCCGGCAAGGGAATCCATTACGGCCTTACAGAAGAAGAAGCGCTGAAAGCCATTACGCTCAATCCGGCGTGGATCATTGGCGTGGACGAGCGTGTCGGATCAATTGACGTCGGCAAAGATGCCGACATCTCGATCTGGAACAGCTACCCACTATCTTCTTCCGCGCTGGTCGATAAAGTCCTCATCGATGGCGACCTTTACTTTGACCGTTCGCTTCCCGGACTTGGTCTTACCCACTACAAGGAGGTCCAGTAACCATGCTGAAAAAATCAATCATTGCGATCGCCCTTGTAGCAAGCGTTGCCGCGCAAAGCGCTGGCGCGCAAAGCAAGAAAAGTAAATCGGCGTCTGCCACAGCACCAGCCGCGCATTCAAGCGCCACGGCTGCTCCTTCCAGTGAAACCATTGCCATAAAAGGCGGTAAGCTGCTGACTATCACACATGGCGTGATTGAAAATGGCGTCGTGGTGATGCACAACGGACGCATTACTGCAGTCGGCGGAGCTGGAACAGCAATTCCTGCAGGGGCCAAAGTGATTGACGCAACGGGTATGACGGTCTATCCCGGCCTCATTGATTCTGAAACGCACCTGGGCTTGACGGAAATTTCCGCCGAGCGCATGACCAATGATGAAATCGAGCTGAGCGACGAGATCATGCCGCACATGCATGTCTATGACGCGTTCCACGCCGAGACCACGTTGATCCCCGTCACGCGCTTGAATGGAATCACTAACGCCATCGTCGCGCCGGCAAGCGGTGACACGCTGCCCGGTCAGGATTCCTTCATTCAATTGGCGGGCCCTTCCGCCACGGAGATGCTGACCGTGCGCGATATCGCAATGCCGCTCAACTTTACCGGCGCGCAACGCCGTAATCAGAGTTTTGAACAAGCCAAGTTCCCCTTCACCCGTATGGGCATGGCGACACAACTGCGCCAGGCTTTCATTGATGCGCTGGATTACGATCAGAAAATAGCCGCTTACGACAAGAAGAAATCCAGCTCAGATGCGAAAGACAAGGACAAGGCCGGTACTCCGCCCAAGCGCGACCTGAAATTGGAAGCGCTGCTGCCTTACCTGCACGGCAAGAAACCCGTAGTTCTGGCCGCTGAGCAGCCCAACGATCTGCTCACCGCCCTGGAGCTGGCCAATGAGTTTCATCTCAAGGTAATCCTCAACCATGTGACGCACTCAGCCAGCCTGCTGGATAAGATTGCCGCTACCGGATTGCCTGTAATCATCGGGCCCATATACGAACAGCCGAAAGAATCTGAACGGTATGACGCGGTTTACAGCATGCCGGCTCAGTTGGCCAAACGCGGCGTCAAAATCGCGTTTGCTTCTTATGACTCGCATCAGGCGCGCAATCTGCCTTACGCTGCCGGGTACGCGGTCGGGTTTGGATTACCCGCCGACGAAGCGCTCAAGGCCATGACCATTAACCCAGCGCAGATATGGGGCGTGGACAAAGACCTGGGATCGCTCGATATCGGCAAGATGGGCAACGTCGTTGTGGCCAACGGTGATCCGCTGGACGTGAAAACTGACGTGAAACATGTCTTCATTCAAGGCCAGGAAATTCCGCTGGTGAGCAAGCAGACCGAGCTGCGTGATCAGTACTGGAAATAATCCAACAATCGGCGCTGGAAGCTGCTGCTTCCGGCGCCGCTCTGGGCTGAGAAGGCCGCTACTACTCTCGGGAAAAGTCACACGCGCCACTCATGTTCTGCGCAGGCGGTGTTGGCGGTGTCGCCCAGGGTTTCCCGGTGAAATCGAAGAACTCCGTCATGTCAGGCATAGACGCGTCGCGCGCCGTCAGTGTGGGCAGGCTCCAACGCGCCTCAATGAATCGCAGATAAGCTGTGTAATCCATTGGTGTGTGCGAAACGAAATTCTTTTTCGTAAACGGGGAAATCACCATGTTTGGCACGCGGCTGGCGGTGATAGTGAAGTCTCCAGGCGCATCGATCGACAAGAGGTCCAGGGGCTTGATGCCGTCCGGGCTCGGCACTGAGAGGGGCGGCACGTGGTCGAACGTTCCTCCGCCCTCATCGTGGGCGAAGAAGAGAACGGTGTCACTCCATGATGGCCCCTGCATTACCGCGTTAATCACGCTTGACGCGAATTGCGCGCCCACCTGGATATTGATCGTGGGCTCGCCAAGCGCCGGGTTGTCTGCATGGAAATTGCTCGGGTGCTCGGAAAGACCGTCGTGCAGCCCTGGTTCGATAAACGAAACTCCCGGCAGCTTTCCTGCGGCAGCATCGGCGAAGTACTGTGCCATCGGGGCCACATGGGATGCTACCCCGGGCTTATTGAAGTAGGCAAAATCCGTGAGGAAGGTAAACATTGAAGTATCGGCCGAATAGATCTTCCAGGTAACTTTTGCCGCATCCAGCTCCTCGAAAATTGTCTTCGCCGTCAGAGTTCCCGGGCCGGGCCCGTTGTGCACGAATCCCTGAGATGTTGCGGCGAACAAAAAATGCCGGTTTGCCGGAGTGTCGCTGGGAATGGGCGCGAAGAAATGGTCATCGATGGCAAACTGTGATGCCATGAAGTAGTAATAATTCAGGTCATTAGAATCGAAGAAGCCCATCACGCGATGCCCGTCCTGGTCCGTCATATGGATGCCCAGTCCGGCCGCAACCTTACTGATGTTGAAAGCGATTGCAACAAACCCATCCATTGGCGAATTGGTGGGAGCTGCTGCCGGGTTCTGCCGGTTGAAATTGATGTGCGACGGCTGCCAATCGGGTGTGAGGTCTTCCGTACAGACTGAACCGGTGTGATACGGCGCGATCACGGCTCCCGTGGCGGGCGAGACATTGGAAAATGCTCCTGCGCTCTCGTCTTCGATCGTTGCCGGCGAGCCGTTGATGGGGATGCCATTGGCTTTCCGATATGCCGTCATCTGACCGAAGTAGTGGTCGAACGAGCGGTTCTCCTGTATCAACATCACCACGTGATTCACTGCCGTGATGCCGGCAGGGGGCGGCCCTGGCGTTGGGCTCGGCTTACCTTTGCCGGACACGCCGCCGCAGCCGATGAGCAGCATTGCAAATGCCGTGCATGCGAGGAGAGTGCTGAATCTGAAAGTCATATGTTCACACCTTCTTTGTTCTTCCGGGGAACTCTTAAAGTGAGATGCCTTCGGTCAAAGCTGGTGTTGGCCCCTATCCGACGGCCGGTTCGCGTAGAGGCAGCAAAAGAAAATAGAGCGTGACATGCTGCTCCGCCGCATTCTGCATATGAGCGATGCTCAATACCAGCAGTACTGGAGAAAGAGACGCCAGTCCGATCCGCGCGATGCCGCCACTTGGCGGACGCCGCCCGGGTTCCGCAGCTTACCGCTCAGGAGTTCCGCTATTCGATAGCCCACCGTACGGTCAGATCTCCAGCATTATCAGGGCTACAATAATTCCATTGGTTTTTCTGAAAATGACTGATTTGGGAAAATTATTGTTGGTTCTGGGCAGCGTGATCTTTCTAGTCGGCGCGGCACTGTTGCTGGCAGGGCGTTTCAATCTGCCGCTGGGTCGACTGCCCGGCGATATTGTTTATCGCGGAAAAAACACCGTCTTCTACTTTCCTCTGACCACGTGCATCGTCATCAGCGTGTTACTCTCTCTGCTTTTCTGGTTATTTGGACGTGGACATCGCTAGCGGCCTTTGTTGATAAATTCACTCGCACACAATTTCGACCTCGCGATTACCCTCTAGTTTTTAGCCTATTTCGTCGGAGCAGGAGGAGGGCCTTCCGGCTGGCAAACGCCTGTGGTGCCGCCCAGGCCAAAGAAGCAGCCGCATGGACGTTTGCAGATGTCGCCGCGGGTGCATGGGCTGCCACACGCCACCACTGCGTTTGTACCTGTTCTCAATTGGTGGAGAGATAGCGCGCCCGCCGAAAGAGTGGCTGTGAGCATCGCTGCGAACACTAGTTTCTTTGCCATGTGCTAACTCCTTAGGTAAAGTGGGTATTCACATCCTGTTGTCGTAAATCCAGAAATAATCGTACCGCCGCTGCCGGTTTTCCGCACCGTTTCTGCAGGAAAAAATTCGCGACTAGAGTCATTTTGGAACTGCAGCTCTCCTGTTGTTAGACTCAGTTAGTTAAACTCACTTAAATGTCCTTCGCCGACCAACTTGGCTTTACTTTTGAGCAAGCGCCCACACGACGCATCTGGCGCGTCGCCGATTTGGTCAGCGCCGTACGAACGGCAGTCGAGCGCGCCTATACCGATGTCTGGGTGGAAGGCGAAATTTCAAACTTCCGGCCGGCGGAATCAGGACATCTTTACTTCACCTTGAAAGATGGTGACGCGCAGCTGCGCATCGTAATGTTCCGCAGCCAGGCGCGATTGTTGCGTTTTCGTCCGGAGGCCGGCATGCAGGTGATTGCCCGCGGTCGCGTGACTATCTATGACGCGCGCGGCGAGCTGCAACTCTCCGCTGAATTTCTGGAGCCTGTGGGCGCTGGCGCGCTGCAAGTAGCGTTTGAGCAACTCAAAGCACGGCTGGCGCAGGAAGGCTTGTTTGACGCGACTCGCCGCAAACCCATTCCGCCGTTGCCTCGGCGCATCGGCCTGGTAACTTCTCCACGCGGCGCGGCCCTGCAGGACATGCTCAACATTCTGGCCCGCCGCCATGAGAACGTCGGCATACAGATTTATCCGGCGCAGGTGCAGGGTGAAACGGCGGCAACGGAAGTCGCGGCCGGCATCAAGCATTTCAACCGCGCTAAAACCGTGGACGTAATCATCATTGCGCGCGGCGGCGGATCCATTGAAGACCTTGCCGCATTCAACGGCGAAACGCTGGCCCGCACTATTTCTGGTTCGACAATCCCCGTAATTTCGGCCGTTGGCCATGAGACTGATTTCACGATCGCGGACTTTGTCGCCGACCTGCGCGCTCCCACGCCTTCTGCCGCGGCTGAATTAGTGATTGAATCCAAACACCGCCTGGCGGAACACCTTGCGCATCTGCACCAGCGGTTGGGCCGCGCGACGCGCTATCGCCTGCTCATGGCCCGTAACCGTTTACAGGAACTTGCACAGCACGGCGCTTTTGCGCGCATACAGGACCTCATGGTCCGGCGGTCGCAGCGGCTGGACGAACTTTCCTATCGCCTGGCTGCCAACTACCGCACGTTGCTGCATGAGTATCATCGCCGGCTTGATATTGCCGCGGCCCGGGTGCGGCACTTTGACTTTCGACGTTCTCTGGCTGTGGTAAGGGGCCAACTCGATGCTGGTACTGAAGCGATGGTCTACGCTTTCCAGTCGTATCTGGCCGCACGGCGTTCGCACGCGGAACGGCTAACAGCACAGCTCAATGCGCTCTCGCCGGTGAAAATTCTGGAACGCGGTTACGCACTGGTCTTTGATGAAAGCGGCACGCTGGTGAAGGATGTTGCGCAGCTTGCGGCGGGCTCAGAAGTTTCCGCACAGGTGGCACGAGGCAGGTTCACCGCTGAAGTGAAATCGACAAAGGACAATTAACCACAGAGGGGCCAGAGAAAACGCCGGGAACTTCCGGAAGCATCTCTGTGCTCTCTGTGTCCTCTGTGGTAAAACCAATAGCAGGGAGCAGCGTTGAGAAAACTTTTTGGCACTGACGGTATCCGTGGTGTTGCTGGCGAGTATCCGCTGGATAAAAAAACCGTGTACGCAGTTGGCCGTGCGCTGGGCGATCATCTTCCGGTTGGCCCGCGTCGTGTGGTCATCGGCCAGGACACGCGCGAATCGAGCGGATGGATGGCAGATGAGCTTGTCTGCGGCCTGCGCGATACCGGGGTCGATACCGCCAGCGCGGGCGTGGTTCCCACACCGACCATCGCTTACCTGACGCATACGCACGGCTTTTCCGCAGGCGTGGTGATTTCCGCTTCGCACAATCCCTGGCGCGACAACGGCATTAAGGTCTTTGGCCCGGATGGCTTCAAGCTGCCGGACGCAGTGGAACTGGAAATAGAAACTGAAATTTTTACTCTGCTCAATGAGGGAATACCTCCCGGCACCGCTGAGCCGGCAGGGCCTTCGCTTCCCGGCGATCAAGCTTTGCGCACGGACTATCTGAACTGGCTGGCGCGTACGATTGCGGGGGCGGAGAGGCTGCATATTGTTGTGGATTGCGCCAACGGCGCGGCCAGCACCGTTGCTCCGGAAATATTCAAGCGCTCAGGCGCTCATGCTGAGTTCACGCATCGCACGCCGGACGGACGCAATATCAACGAGAACTGCGGCGCGTTGCACCCTGAGATTGTGGCGCGGGAAGTTTTGGCGCGGACCGCCGATCTGGGTATCTGCTTTGATGGAGACGCCGACCGCGCGCTTTTTTCCGACAGCAATGGACAAGTGGTAAACGGCGATGCCGTGATGCTTCTGCTGG
>DATBVH010000540.1:0-2612 GCA_036515395.1 Candidatus Angelobacter sp. | reverse complement strand
TACACACGCGCACGCGCTGAATCGCTGATTGGATCGTGCAAGGTCGGCTTTATGGAGCGACCGGAGCGCGTGGTGCTGGTGATTATTGGCGCTTTGTTTGCCCGCTGGGGAGCCATGGCGCCGGTGCTGTGGGTGCTGGCTGTGCTGTCAACCATCACCATCATTCATCGCATCGCGTACACCTATCAGCAAACGCGCATTCTGGATGCCCAGGCCGCAGAAGCCGCGGCGCAACAGCAGGCGACAGCCGCGTCCAAGACAGATGGCAAGCCTCAGCCGGCAAAAGGCAAAGGCCCGCAGCAGATTCCTTCGTTCAATTAAAATCTATTTTTTCTGAGGACACTTGGCTATGAGGATTCGCTCGTTCGTAGTGCTGATGTCATTCGGTGTTCTGGCGCTCTCGTTATCCGCTATCGCTGCCGTTACCGATCCAATCAAAGTTGAGCAGGGATTGCTCGCCGGCACAGCCGGCTCGTCGGCTGATGTTCGCGTCTATCGCGGTATTCCCTTTGCTGCGTCGCCCGTTGGCGATCTGCGCTGGAAAGCGCCACAGTCCGCCGCGAAATGGCAAGGTGTGCGCCAGGCAACAGAATTTTCCAATGCTTGCTGGCAGACACCGTATCCTGCGGCTGCGGCTATTTATCAGGCAAAGCTTCCGCCGCTGAGCGAAGACTGCCTGTACCTAAATATCTGGACGCCAGCCAAGAACGCTAAAGACCGCTTGCCGGTAATGGTATGGATTCACGGCGGAGGCTTTACTCGCGGCTTCAGCGGAACAAGCTCTTACAACGGCGAAGTGCTGGCGCGCAAAGGCGCGGTCATTGTTACGATCAACTACCGGCTGGGAATTTTTGGCTTCTTCGCCCACCCTGAACTGAGCACCGAGTCAGGACACCACGCTTCTGGAAACTACGCATTACTTGATCAGATTGCAGCGTTGCAATGGGTGCAGAAGAACATCTCGGCTTTCGGCGGCGATCCTAATCGCGTCACGATCTTCGGCGAATCCGCCGGCTCATGGGCGGTAAATGCGCTCATGGCGAGTCCGCTGGCCAAGGGACTGTTTCAGCGCGCCATTGGCGAGAGCGGCGGCCTGTTTTCTCCCATGAAGGCGCTGGCTGAAGCGGAAAAAGAGGGCGAGAAGCTGGGCAGATTGCTGGCTCCAGATTCGGCGCCAAAGAAATCTGAAAACTCAGGAGCTCCGGCTCAGCAGAGTGTTTTGCAGGCGTTGCGCGCCATGTCAGCAGGAGAATTGCTGAAAGCAGGAGCCACTGAAACCGTCCGGGCCATTGTTGATGGCTGGGTGTTGCCGCAGGACGTTACCACCATTTTTGCTCAGGGCAAACAGAATGACGTTCCGCTGATCGTCGGCTATAACGCCGATGAAGGCACTACCCTGGCGCCGCAAGGTGCCAACATGAAGGCCGTGGTGTTCACTGGCGGCGTGCATCAGCGCTATGGACCGCAGGCCGATGCGCTTTTGAAGATTTATCCAACAGCTTCAGATGAAGAAGCGGTTTCGTCTTTTTACTCGGCTTATCGCGACCAGGCCTTTGGTTGGGAGATGCGCACATGGGCGCGCATGGCCACCAAGACCGGCCATCAGCCCGCTTACATGTATTATTTTAGCCGACGTCCGCCCGGCCCGCAGAGTGCACGGTTGCGCGCATTTCATGCTTCAGAGATCGCCTATGTGTTTGGAACTTTCGTCTGGCCATTTCCCTGGGAAGACACGGACAAGAAACTGAGCGATGCAATGACCAGCTACTGGGTTAACTTTGCCGCCAGCGGCAACCCAAACGGCGGAAGCCTGACCAAATGGCCAGCCTATACCGCGAAAGATGATCAGGTTCTGGAATTCGGCGACAAGATTGTCGTGCGATCTGGAGTCAATAAAGCCGGTCTTGATTTCTTTGATACTTACTATCAGTCAGCTCGAGCCAATGGTAGAAATGCCCAGTGAAGCCTTTGGACTCGCGTCCAGTGAAATTTTGCTGCTCATTCTGTCAAAGACAAAAAATTGCGCCATTGATCTGACTCGGCTGCTGCTTTTAGAAGAAGATTCCGTCCTTGAAGAAAATGTTTAAGATAGGACCGCAGAACCAGAATGTCTACGAGTGAGCCAAGCACCGAGACAGGTGACGCGAATTCCACGCGATCAATCATGAGTGTGCTCCGGCCTTGTTGAGTGAATGTGTGATCGTGCCTGAAATAGCGAAATGGCCCTTTGATCATTACATCTTGGAAATGAGATGGCCGTGTCATCTCGGTAATCGCGACCGTCATGTGCAGCCACAAGCCAAAATGTCTAGCTCGCCACTGTGCAGGTGAAAATCGATGCTCCGGGCAAGATCGAAACATCTTTCCAAGGGAGCTTCAATCGTCGTCTGTAAGAGAATCTGCGTGCTTCACCCCTTTGATTCGCAGCTATACGCAGATCAGTGCCATCAGTGCTAGTCAGCGGTAAGTTTTACAGCTTTCTCCGTAATCAGTTTCTTTACGCGTTCCACAAACTGGTCTGCGGACATGGTGCCTTCCGCCTGCATCTGCCCACGGACGCGCACATTGACGGTGCCCGCTTCGGCTTCTTTATCGCCGACGATCAGCACAAA
>DATBVH010000539.1:0-4072 GCA_036515395.1 Candidatus Angelobacter sp. | reverse complement strand
CCCTGCCGGAAGACCACGCCGGGCGCAAGCCGCTCGACCGGGTTGAACTGGGTCGCGGCGATGGGGCCCTTGCCGTCAATCGGTTGGCCCAGCGCGTTCACCACGCGGCCAATCATGCCCTCACCCACGGGGACTGACATGATCGTGCCGGTGCGCTTCACTTCGTCGCCTTCTTTGATTTCAGTGAATTCGCCCAGCAGCACCGCGCCTACCTGGTCTTCTTCCAGGTTCATGGCCAGTCCGGCCACGCCATGCCCGAACTGGAGCAGTTCGCCGGCCATGACCTTGTCCAGCCCATGAATGCGGGCGATTCCGTCACCCAGGGAGATGATGGTGCCCACCTCGTCCACGGAGACCTTGGATTCGTAATTTTCAATCTGCTCGCGGATGAGCTTTGTAATTTCGTCTGCTTTGATTTGAGCCATAGATACCTTGTCGTAATCCCAGTCTGCGTCGTTAATTGGTAATTGGGTAATTTAGTAATTTGGTAATTGAAATCGTAGCTTTCGGCACTTTCAATTACCCAATTACCAATTTACTCATTTACCAAATCCGGATTACTCATTTACCAAACTTCCTTCAGACCGTCGCCAGTTCCTGCCGCATGCGCTGTAGCCGGCCTTGCACTGATCCGTCATAGATCGTGCTGCTCACGCGTACCAATACGCCGCCGAGCAGACCGGAATCTTGAGAATATGTTGCTCTGACTGTCTTGCCGGTAAGTATCGCCAATTGCTGCTCCAACGACTTCTTTTCCGTCGAAGAAAGTTCGCGTACCGAACTCACTTTTGCGTCGGCAATTCCCAGCCGCCGGTCCAACTCCCGCTTGAATTGCTCCAGAACGTCGCCGATATTGCCGATGCGCCGGTGATCAATGAGCACGGCAAGAAAGTTCCTTAGCATTTTGCTCGCGCCAGTGTGCTGGATGATGGAATCGAGCAGCTTGAGTTTTTGCTCGCGGCTGACGGCTGGATTCTGCAACACGTTTCGCAGTTCGCGGCTGCTGTTCACCACCTCAGCCATCTGCTGAAATTCGGCGATTGTTTTTTCCGCATTTAATTTATTCTTGATCGCCACTTCAGCGTAAGCGCGTGCGTATCGCCCCAGGACTGCTGCCATCTAGTTGCCGTCCTTTCCCATCTGGGCGGTAAAGGCGCGCACCAGGGCTTCATCGGTATCGCTGCTGACGCGGATTTTCTTTTCCGCCAATTCTATGGCCAGCTCGCCGACATACGATTTCAACTCGCGTCGCGCGGAGTTTGCGGCCATTTCAATTTCCTGCTCAGCGGACGCAACAATCCGGCGGCGCTCTTCTTCTCCGGCAGCCAGCAGGCGCTGCTCTTCGGCTTTGGCGTTCTCGTCGGCCTCGCGTTGCATCGCGGCAAGATCGGCGTCCAGGCGAGAAAGTCTTCCTTCTACTTCAGACAGGCGGCGGCGCGCGTCTTCACTCATCTTGCGCGCTTCTTCAATGCCTTTTTGAATTGTCGATGTGCGTCCCTTGAAGTAGCCGGGAAGTATTTTGCGCAGCAGGCCGGCCATGGCAAAAAAGATCACCGCAAAATTCAGGCCGATGCACAGCCAGTACGCCTGATCTTTAGTCAGGCCGGTATGGCGGGCGATCCACTTGACGGCGGGAGCATTGCGGATGGCATCCGCTTCGCCGCCGTTTTCCAGCTGTTCTTCACCTTCGCGTTTCGGAGACGGATGCGCCGGCTGTGCCTGACCCTGAGTTGCCGTACTAGCGCCCGCAGGCTTCTTAGTTTCCTGGGCCCGCAGCGGCATCGCAGTCGTGATTGCCGCGCTCAGCAACAGCGCGATTGCGTAAACCCAGAATCTTTTGCCCAGTAATCTTTGGCCCAGTCTTTTCATCTCTACCGGTCCCCTGCCGCTGCAGCCGGTTTCAGGACTGTTGCGATCACCTGGTCGGCCAGGACATTGGCCTGCTGCTCCAAATCCGCTTTTGCGCCGACGGTATCTTTTTCCAGCGCGGTCCGGGCTTTCTTCACCATTTCGCCGGCATTCTTGCGGGCTTCCGCCAATGCCGCGTTGCGCTCATCCATTACACGCTGGCGGTTTGCCTGTTGCGCTTTATAAATCTGTGAACGCGCTTCACGCATGCGCTGCTCGTATTCGGCAGTGCGCTTCTCGGCCGTGGCGATCTCCTGCTGCGCCCTCTCCATGGCGCCTTCCGTCAAGGCATGCCGCTGCGCAAGCACCTGGCGCAGCTTGTTATGCACCAGGAACGTGTACGCTGTCCACAAGATCAGCATTGAGATGATCGTGGGGATGGAATTAACCAGTAATTCGCCTATTTGCCTGAGTATCGCGTCCATGCAAAATTAATCTTTAAGTTGTAGTGAACAAAGAAGCGGTCGGGGTTACTACTAAACTCTCTAACTTAACATCCGCTTCGCAGCAGTGTCAACGCAAGCAGCGTGTCGCAAAAGCCACAACTCACGAATCGGGACTTGGGTTTACGTCGTTCTTTTTTGCACCCTTTTTACACCCGCGTCCATTGTTCTTCAAGATTGCTCCCATTCCTCCTGTCATTTCGATCAGAGCGCTGCAGGATTTCAACTCCGGCATGCGCTTTTCCATATGAGCCAGCACAAAGCCCAAGGAACATCGCTGACGGCGCTGCTGGCGCCAATCGGCGCGCTCGCCTTTTGGGAGTACTACAAGGCAGGAAATGTCGATCTGAAAGCCGGCCTGCTGATAGCTTTGGGCTTCCTCGTCGGAGGATATTTCGGCGGGCGTCTATTTTAGCGGGCGTTGGGGCCCAGCACGTGGCGGTGATCGTGCGCAGGATGTTTGGCACTTTGCTGGCAATCATTGGCATCCAGTTACTACTGTCGCGGGGATGATCGCGTTCTGCTGCATTCGCCTGAAAGCTGGCGTGAGCGGTTTCTCCTTTATTTACAGTGTTTTCCGATAGACGCGCAGCCCTGTTATCAAGATGATTATGTAAGTATAAAAAGAGTTGGCAGATCGCTTGACTTCGTCTTGGAGTGGCCTAAAATGGAAATATCACCTCCGATCCGATTCAGGATCGAATGGGCTTGTGGGCAAGGAAACCGTCACCGCTTCTTGCTCTCAGGCCCATTTTGAATTTTGGCATGCTTTTCGCGTCCCAAAATTGCTTTTAGCTCTTAGCTCCTGGCTTTGTCTCCCGCTACAAGCTGATTCATTTCAGAATGAAGTTCGTTCCAATTCGGGACTCTTCCGCCTGGCTCCCATCCGGAGTGAACTTAAAATAGATCAAATGAGAAATGTAATCTTCGGAATCAACATCACTCTGGACGGCTGTTGCGACCACACGAATCAGTTCGCCGATGAAGAGACCCATGAATATTGGACAGGCGTCCTGCGAGAAGCTGGCCTGCTCGTCTATGGGCGCAAGACCTACGAATTGATGGTCCCTTTCTGGCCTGAAGTCGCAAGAAACCAGTCAATGACAAACGCGTTGAACGACTTTGCGCGAGTGTTTGATTCCATCAACAGAGTTGTTTTTTCACGGACGCTGGACAGCGCTGAAGATAAAAAAACGAGAATTGTTCGTGAGAACCTGCGCGACGAAATACTTAAATTGAAACAGGAACAAGGCAAAAATATTTTAGTCGGCGGCGTAGATCTCCCTTCACAACTGATCGAGCTTGGCCTGGTGGATGAATTTCGTATTGTCATTGGCCCAGTCATGGCCGGAGAAGGCAGACGGTTGTTGAACGGGGTAAGCCTGCCGGAGAAATTGCGATTAAAACTTGTTGAGTCAAAGATTTTTAAGTCAGGGATGCGTAGCGCTGCGTTACCTGAAGCAGTAAATCCGGGATCTCAGGGTGGCAGGAACTTGAGGGATGAACGCGCAGAGTCGGCGGCTTGGTCTTTGGTCTAGGAGCGTTCAGCCTTGGGCGTCGACTGAGCTCCTGGCGGTTCGCGGAAAGGATCCATCGGAATCGGCGCGTACTCGACGCTGATGATCTCGAGATGCTCTGTCTTTGCTGGTGCGCGCAGGGCCACGCTGTCGCCGGCGCTGGCCTTCATGAGCGCATTCGCGAGAGGCGAGCGCCAGCTGATG
>DATBVH010000538.1:0-5706 GCA_036515395.1 Candidatus Angelobacter sp. | reverse complement strand
GCGCTCCAGAACGTCTGAGGGCACTCCGATTGGCACGGCAGGCGGGGGCAGGGCCAATGGTTTTACCGGTACGCTGAAGCTGGGAGCAGGAACGCCAACCAAGGCGGCAATTGCGTACTCAAACTGTGCTCGCTGCCGTCGCAATAATGTGGCCTGCGTGCGGGTTGAGTTGAGCAGTGCTTCCTGCTGGGCAACATCCAGGCCGGAGGCGATGCCGCCGGTATGGCGGTTTTGCACCAGCGTTAAAGATTTATTTTGATCTTCCACAGACGCATTTACTACCGCAATTTCAGCGTCGAGTTCCCGCAGAGAAAAGTAATTCACCGCCAGTTCTGAGGTAATTACCAGCCGGACATTTTCCAGAGCGGCAGCGGAAGCCTGATAAGTTGCATTCGCGGATTCAACATTGCGCCGGACACCGCCGAAAACATCCGGCTCCCAAGTCAGATTGAAGGGAATCAAAAAATCGTTGGATGTGCGCGGAGCCGTGAGCGCAATGCCGGTCGTGGTCGGCTTACCGGCGGAAGTCTGCGAGCGTTGTGCGGAAATGCCCGCAGTCAGTTGCGGAAACAATCCCGACTGGGTGATTCGCGCCGAAGCTCGCGCCTGTTCCAACTGGTAGCGGGCTACCTCAATGGTCTGGTTGGACTTGAGCGCCTGCGCTTCATACTGTTCCAACTCGCTATCACCAAATGTACTCCACCAGCTGCCTTTTGGGATGGAGTCTTTGGGGTCGGCGGCACGCCATGGCGGCTGTTCCTTCCAGGCTGGCGCGGTTGCTACATCTGGCCGATGATAATTGGGACCAACAGCACAGCCCGCGAGGAAGAAGACGAATAAGAAGGCTGCGCAGCTAAGAAAGGATGGGCTTCTTTTTACACGGGCTAAAGCCCAACTCAAGTTAAAGCAATTACGGCACGACTGAAGTCGTGCCCTGACACTTGTTCCGTGATCAAGGGGAGTTTCAGTCATCTTTACAGCGAAGCGAACCAGACCAGGCCTCACGATTGCGATCCGGCTCCAGTACCGGCTTTGACGTTTACTTCCTGCCCATCTTCCAGCGAATCTGCCGGATTTACCACGATTTGGTCGTTCGGATCGAGGCCGCCAAGGATCTCCACTTTGATCCCGTAATCTCGGCCAATGTTGATGGCCTTCAAGTGAATCTTGTGATCCGGGCCTACTACCGCGACGCGAGGCCCTTCCGGGCGGAAAAGCAGCGCATTGACTGGAATAGACAAGCGAGTAATCTGCACCGGAACGGCAAAATGCACTTCAGCATACGATCCCGGCAGCAGATGGCCTTGAGGATTGGGAACATCAATTTCCGTGAGCAAGGTGCGAGTGGCAGGATCAATAGCGTCTGCTGTCCGAACCACTTTGCCGGTAAACTTCTGACCCGGATACTCGCTCAGCTCGATGTAGGCAGGCAAGCCCGCACGAATGGAGACTGCATTGGCCTGCGGCACGCTGACAAAGACTCGCAAAGGATCGACCTGGGCGACGTCAAATAGTTCCTTGCCTGTGCCGGAACTGCCCGCGGTGATCAGAGCGCCCACATCGGTATTGCGGCGGGTGATTACGCCAGAAATTGGCGCATCAATATGCTTAAAGGATTCAAGCTGCTGCAGGCGGCGTACGTTCGCTTCTGCCGCGGCATTATTTGCCACGGCCTGCGTATAGGCGCTCGATTGCTGGTCTGATTCCTGTTGTGAAACGGAGTCCGTTTTGCGCAGGTTGATCCAGCGTTCAGCGGTGGATTTGGCCAGCTGCAATTGCGCCACCGTTTGTTGTTGGGCGGCTTTGGCCTGAGAGAGTTCCTGGTCAACTTCCGGAGTATCAATTTCCGCCAGCAGCTCGCCTTTCTTTACATGACTGCCGATGTCTTTGTTCCAGCGCAGCAGATATCCATTGGTGCGGGCATAGATTGCCGATTCAACATAAGGCTGGAGTTGCGCGGGCAGCACCAGTTGATCAGCGGCGGGCTCGGCGCTAGCCTTGATCACGCCGACAGTCGGTATGGCCAGCCGCTCTGTCTCTTTGGCCAGCGCTCCACGCTCCGTGAAACGGCGCACCAGCGCAAAGGCGCCTGCCACCATCAATATTGTCACAACAATAATGGCGAGCAGGCCGGTTTTTTTTGCCGGCGGCGCGGGATGCACCTTATTGGCTGTGCTGCTCTCTGCGTGTTCTGGAGTTCGTTGTTCCATAAGCTGTGTCATAGATATTTAAGTGCCGGAATAAATTTCCTGCCGCGTTTCAGTCCTGGCTGCTGCTTTTGCTTCTCTGCGTCCGTGCATCATGCTGAAAATTACGGGCACAAACAGCAGGGTCGCTACGGTTGCAAAAATCAACCCGCCGATCACTGCCCGTCCCAGCGGAGCATTCTGCTCGCCGCCTTCACCCATTCCCAATGCCATTGGCACCATGCCGATAATCATCGCCAGAGCCGTCATGATCACTGGTCGCATGCGGGTATAACCGGCTTCCAGCGCGGCGTCCCAGGCGCTCAATCCATCCTGCATGCGTTCGCGGGCGAACGAGATGACCAGAATGCTGTTTGCCGTGGCCACGCCCATGCACATCACCGAGCCGGTGAGCGACGGCACGTTGAGCGTGGTATGAGTCAACAATAGCATCCAGACGATCCCAGCCAACGCGCCTGGGAGCGCTGTAATAATAATGAACGGATCGAGCCATGATTGAAAGTTGACCACAATCAGCAGATAAACCAGGACAATTGACATGACCAGGCCCAAGGCCAGCCCGGCAAACGAACTGCTCATGGTTTCCACCTGTCCGCGCAATTCAATGCGCGAGCCGCGAGGCAGCTTCTTTTCAAAACCGGCGACGATCTTGCGGGTATCGCGTGCCACACCGCCCAGATCGCGTCCCTGCACGCTGGTATACACATCGATTACTGGTTGGATGTTGTAATGGGAGATCACAGCCGGGGTCACAGCGGGAGAGACGGTGGCCAGGTTTGCCAGCACCTGGGGCGCAGGCGCTCCGGGCGCGGTGACAGGAGTATCCATCAGCGCCTGAAGGGAGTCAACGCGGTACTCCGGTGTTTGCACCGCTACGTTGTAAGTCACGCCGTTTTCCCTGTTGAGCCAGAAGGTGGGCGCCGTTTGGAAGCTGCCGCTCAATGAGACCAGCAGGTTCTGCGCCACGTCGCGCTGCTGCAGGCCCACCTGCTGGGCGCGCGTGCGGTCCACGTTCAGCCGCAAAGCCGGCGAATTCATGAGCTGCTGCACATGCACGTCTGCAGCGCCGGGGACATGGCGAAGCTGGTTGGCCAGTTCCTGCGCCAGTTGGTAATTCTGCGCCTGGTTCTTGCCGACAATTTGAATATCAATAGGTGAAGGCAGCCCGAAATTCAGGATCTGGCTGACGATATCAGCAGGCTGGAAAAAGAATTCCACGCCGGGGAACTGCCGCGGTAGCTCTTCCCGCAGCTGCTTAACATAACCGGCGGTGGGATGATGGTTCTCCTGGTTTAGCGAAAACAGGATCTCGGCGTCTGAGGTGCCAATGCTTCCGGCGGTGGAGTAAGTGTTGTTGATGGAACTGTAGGGCAGGCCGATATTATCGAGTACCGTGACCAGCTCTTGCCTGGGAATGCGGCTGCGGACATAGTTCTCCACCTGGTCGCATAGGCGGGCAGTTTCTTCAATCCTGAGGCCGGCCCGTCCGCGTACGTGCAGGCGGAAGATACCAGCATCGACGTCAGGAAAAAAATCCTGACCCAGGAAAAAGACCAGCCCGGTGGACAAGATGCAGAAGGCCAGGAAGCAGCTCACAAAGATTGTACGGTGTTGTATGGCCGAAAGCAGGGTGCCATGGTAAGCCTCGCGCAGGCGGTCGAAACGGCGCTCAAAGCCGATCTGGAAATTCTTGAATGGGGCCATGATGCCGCGCCCCGGCTTGAACCTGTCTTCATGCTCATGGCCGCGCAGCAGGTACATCACCATGGTGGGGACCAGCGTTCGCGAAAGCAGGTAAGAGGCCAGCATGGCGAAGACCACGGCTTCTGCCAGCGGCACGAACAGGAACTTGGCCACGCCGGTGAGAAAGAACATAGGCACGAACACAATGCAGATGCAGAGCGTGGAAACGAACGCCGGGACGGCGATCTGAGAGGCGCCATCCAGAATGGCCGCCGTGAGCGGCTTGCCCATGGCCAGGTGACGGTCAATATTTTCAATCGTGACTGTGGCGTCATCCACCAGGATGCCAACCGCCAGCGCCAGCCCTCCCAGGGTCATGATATTCAGGCTCTCCCCAAGGGCGCTGAGAATAATGATCGAGCAGAGAATCGAAAGAGGAATGGAGATGGCGATAATCAAGGTGCTGCGCCAATTTCCCAGGAACAGCAGGATCATGGCGGCGGTGAGACACGCAGCAATCAAAGCCTCACGCAGCACGCCGTCAATCGAGGCGCGCACGAAGAGAGACTGATCAAAAAGCGCTTTCATGTCCACGCCGTCCGGCAACGTGGGGCCGGCGCGCTTCAATGTTTCCTTGATGTTTTTGACAATATCCAGGGTAGAGGCGCCGCCATTTTTCATGATGGTCAGCAGCGTGCCGCGGATACCATCCTGGCGGACAATGTTGGTCTGGGGAGAAAAGCCATCGCGCACGTGGGCCACATCGCGGAGATATGTGGTGGTTCCGTTTTGCGTTTTGATAGGAAGAGCGTTGATTTCGGCAATCGTGTCCGGACTGCCGTTCATGGAGACCTGGTATTGAAGCGAACCGATCTTGGCCGTGCCCGAAGGCAGAATCAGGTTTTGCGCGCTGATGGCGTTTACTACGTCAACCGGCGTGAGCCTCTTGGCCTGCATGGCGGCAGTATCAATATCAACGGCCACCACGCGCTGCTTGCCGCCATAAGGGAAGGGAATGGCAGCGCCGGGAATCGTGGTCATCTGCGGGCGGATGAAGTTCACGGAAACGTCATTCAGCGCCTGCTCCGGAAGGTTCTTGCTGCTGATGCCGACCTGCACAATGGGGACACTTGAAGCGGAATAAACAATGATGAGCGGGGGATTGGTCCCCTGCGGAAGTTGCCGCAAAGCTGTTTGCGAAATGGCTGTTACTTGTGAAAGCGCGGTCTGTAAATTGGCCGTGGGATGAAAGAAAATCTTGGTAATGGCGCGGCCGTCCATGGCTTGCGTTTCCGTATGCTCAATGTCATTCACGATCGTGGTTAGACCACGTTCGGTGTTGCTGACGATCCTGTCAGCCATTTCCTGCGGCGACAAACCCTGGAACTGCCAGATGACGCTGATAACGGGAATATTAATTTCAGGAAAGATATCGACCGGCGTGCGGATGATGACGATGGGACTTAAGATCAGAATCAAAAGCGCCATCACTACGAAGGTATAAGGCCTCTGTAACGCGAGGCGAACGATCCACATCTGCTAGTCCTTTTTGGAAAGGGCCGCGTTTGAACCAGCAAGTCCGCGGCCAAAGTGTATTTATTTTGACGTTAAAAAATTACGGAGAGATTCAAAGATTGATTATATTATCAGCGTCAAAAACGGCTGCTGAAGTTTCGCGAAGTTTTGGTTAACAGTTCTTTACATCTGAGTGTTTTCGGAAGATTGCAGGCCAAAACTCACCACGGAGATACGACCACGAAGAAAGAAGGAGCTGGTTACATTAACTTCAAGACCGAGAGGAAGCTTGTTCCGATCA
>DATBVH010000537.1:0-5352 GCA_036515395.1 Candidatus Angelobacter sp. | reverse complement strand
CATCACATCGACATAGCCATCACTGAATTCGAATGCGTTGCAGTCACAAACCTGGATCACGTTCTCGCCGGCAGCTTGATGCGATTGCAGCAGGTTCGCCACGAATTCAGCCTGCGCGGCACGTTTGGCGCGGACGCGCGGGCCATCCACCGGATCGTCGATGCTTAACAGCGAACGCAGGTGATTGACGACCATGGTGAATGGTAGTGACGTATCGGAGTTGGGCTGCGAAGCGGTTGCCATCAACACCAGCGGCGGACGGTCATTGAGCAGCGCAGTGGCGCCATCGGGTTGAACGAACGTTGTGTCCTTACCGACTTGCTGCACTGAAATCACATTGATGCTGCCCTTGACCAGGAAACCAACATCGATCCCGCCGACATCGTTGCCTTCAACAAGAAATGGCTGATAGTTGGGGCTGGGCTGGCCGGCGGCAACCGCGTCGGCATTTACTTTATCCGTCAGGGCTTGGAGGGTAGAGAGGTTTTCCATTTCTTCTACGCCGATTACATCCGGCGTATGGAGCACCGTGCGGATGGCCAGAGAAGCCTTGTTCAGGCGATTGGCAAAGGCCGTGGCTGTGAGCGCAACGTCACTGGTGGCGGGATCATTGACGGTGTCAAAGAAGCGTTCCATATTGAAGTTGGCGATGGTCAGCTCATTCGCGGCTGGAAGCGGAACCGGCGTGGCACTGACGTTGCCCGTGGCCGCAGCGCCTGAGCCAGGTTCATTCAGCAGCGTGTAAAAACGTGATGAGAAATCCAGAGGACCGGTAAGGCTGGTGGCTGTGGCTCCGCTGGTGACATCGAGAATGGTTGAACCGCTCAGCGAGGCGGTATCGACGCGGATCAATTCAGGATTGGTATCAAACCGCGGCACATTGGCGGGAGCGCCGACCGGCAACGGATCAGGCAGTTGCACTCCGGGCTCGCGGAAGGGCCGCGCCACGCCCGGCAAAGTGCCAAAGAAGATGCCATTGGAAGTTGATGTGGCTGCGGCTTCATTCACGTTGCCGTCCGTGGGGCCAACAACGTTCAGCACATCAATGTGTACGCGCATGCCTTCATATTTTTCCAGCTGGTTGATGGGGCCAGCAGGATTCGTGTCCGCGACTGTCAGCGTGACCGGCGTGGGCAAGGGATTGCCGCTGCTGATCAGCGAGATTGAAGGCGATCCGGAAATTTCCGTGGATGGCGGGCTATTGGGATCGCTGCTGGGAATGAACTCACTCACCGTGCCCGTAACCTGAACAAGATTCCCGACTGTTGCGACAGCAGTTGGACGGCTGGAGGTGAAGACAAAAACGCCTTCTGATGTGTTGGGATCAGCATCAACAGCATTGTCAGGGTTCTGGATGAAGAAGCCGTTCGACTTAACCCCGGTAACGATCCCCGTGGTGGAAGCAAGGCGTCCGGCAACGGGAGAGACATCACCGCTTCCCTGAATGTCATGAATGGAAAGATTCAGCGGCGCGGTGGTGACGGTAAGCGTGATAGTGGCAGATCCGCTGCGGCCCTGCGCGTCAGAAATCGAAATCGGCAGAGATTTTGTTCCGGGCGTGGTGTTGATGGTAACGACCGTGGAAAATGAGAATGTGTTGTTGCCGGCCGTTACGTCGCCATTGGTGCCGTCGTCAAAGAACGGCTCTGTGGCCGAACCGCCGATGCTGCTCAGGTTTCCGGTAACAACGATTCCTGTGCTGCTGGGATTGGAGCCAGGGGTTACCAATACGGTAAGCAAAGTTGTGCCACCCTGAATCACTGAAGCGGGATTGGCCGCGCCAGCGCCGCTGGGATTGGTGGTGCCCACCGGCGTGTTGCGAGGGTTAGGCGCTCCGGTGATGAAATCGGCGGTGTTGCTGTCAGTATCCTGAAGGCCATTATTGCGGCGAAAATCGGCAGTAGTATTTGTGAGCGTGGGAGCAGCCGCTGTGCCTTCAAAGCAGGAAGCGCCGCCTGTTCCAGTGCCGTAGCCTACGAAATCGACAATTGCGCCCCCCACCGGGCAGCTTCCTGAAAGAGCAACCGTGTTGCTGACCAGCGCTACTTTGCCTGCCGTGGCGCTCATGGCGATGTTGCCTGTAGCGTTGGGCGCGGGCAGATTAGTGGTGCCGCCGGCGCCTTGCGATTCCTGGATGAGAAAATACTGGCCGGGCGCGAGCGAACCGTTCAGCGCGGTCACCTGCCATGTGGTCCCGGCGGCAGCAGCATACTGGACCGACCATCCGCTCAGATTCACCGTGGCGCCATCAGCATTGAAGATTTCAATGAAATCATTCTTGAAAGTTGAGCCGGCGTTGCCGCCGCCTCCATAGATCTGGCTGATGACGATGCCGTTGGCGCTGGCTTTTACCGCTTGAGGCGGAGAAACCAGGACTGAGCTAAGAAGAAGAACAACAAGACACACAAGTAGGCGTAGAGGAAAAGCTTTCATTTTCATAGGCTGCATGAGTATCCACGGCGGAAGATGAGAGCACAAACCAAAATCGTGTTAAAAAACAGGATTCTTGTGGATAACAGGACATTCCCATTTTGGGAATTCGTAGAGCGCAACACGGACCTATGCAGATTCGGAAAAAGACAATGTGCAGCATCTCGCTCGGGACGCGCGTCGAAAATAATGAATTTTCAGAAAAGCGATGATGGAGTGACACTGTCATTAATCGCGCCAATCTGCTTAGCGGCTAAAAAGACAAAGAGTCGCAAAAAATCCGGGGCCATTTTGCGGCCCCGGATAACTTTCCCGATAACACTCAAACGTTACTCGACGCTGATTACTGGACGTTCATTACTGAACGTTCAAAGCCACGTCGTCAAGAACGAATGAGGTTTGCAGGCTAGTGTCTTCAGTGGCAGTGAACTTGATCACCACTGTCTGGCCAATGAAAGAGTTCATGCTGAACGAATGCTGCTGATAGCCCGTAGCATGGTTCAGGTTGGAGAACGTACCCAAGGTCGCCAGGACCGTGCCACTGGTGTTCAGCACCTGGACTCTCACAGTGTCGAAAGCCGTGGTGGTAGTGGTTTCCGCAGTATCAATGTGCAGCCAGAAGACCAGGGTTGCACTGGTTTTTCCCGCGGGAATGGCGACGGTCTGCGAGGCTGTATCAGTATGAGTTGTGCCGTACCCATCCATCCACGCGTCCCATGCTCCGGTATGCGCGGGCTCTGAGGCGGAGTTGTTGAGCACGCCGGCCGTGAGCGTCCACGGGCTGGCTGCGCCGGTTTCAAATCCGCCGTTGACGATCAGGTTTGTCGCGCCGCCACCAGTAGCATTGATCGTGAGGCTGATGGAGGTTGTATGAGACAGAGTTCCGGAAACGCCGGTGATCGTTATCGATGACGTTCCGGTGGTTGCGGTTGCGCTCGCGGTGAAAGTCAGCACGCTGCTTCCCGTTGTCGGATTCGTGCCAAAGCTGGCTGTAACGCCTGCCGGCAGGGCCGATGTTGAAAGTGTTACGCTTCCGGTAAAGCCGCCACTCGGAGTCACGGTAATCGTCGAGTTGCCGCTGGTTCCCTGCGTTACGCTCAAGCTGCTGGGTGAAGCAGACAATGAGAAGTTCGGGCCAGCGGATGCAGGGGGGAAGGTGACGCAGTTATTCGCGGAATTGGAGAATTCCAGCTGGATTACATACGACGTGCCATTGGCCACGTAGGTAGCTTGCTGGCCGTTGCAGATATCGCCGATTTCGCCATTCGTCGAGTCATACCATGCAAGCGGCGGCCCAATCACTGTAGCGATGCCGACTTGCGCATCCGTCATGGCTTCCACCAACTCATGGCTTGTCACCGACGTATAGTTGCCAAACACGCTCGATGTTCCGCAACCGGTAGCGCAACCGCTGCCAGCCTGCATGTCCGGCAGCACGCCATAAAGAACATGCTTCGCGTTCAGCGTGTTTGACGTGGTGCCGTGATAAGCGCAGAATCCGCCAGCCTGGCAGCTATTGCTGCCACCTTGTGAAATCGATTTTCCCGGAGGGAAATAGATCATATAGAGAGTGTTCGGGTTACCGCCGGAATCAAGGACTGGCGCCGGCAAGTGTCCCGCGCTGATCTGGGCCAGAAGTTCTGACTGGATTTGCGCATCGGTAATCGTCGATCCATTGTTGCCCGCCGCCGGAACAATCTGGAACAGGCCGGCGAATGTGCCATTACCGAAAATCTGATTCGTACCGCCTGAGATGTTCGTGTTGTATTGCTGCATCAGGCTGATGAGTCCGGTGCTGGTGATATCGGCAAAGAAATTGCCCATGGTCGGCGAAGTGCTTCCTGCGATTTGGGAGTTGTAAGAACCACTGCCGTACAACACCTGTATTACCTGGACGTTGGAAATGATCGGTCCATTGTGGTAGGTCAGATGCGCGCCGGCTGGGGCCGCAAAACCGATGGGGCCTACGCTCGCGTTCGGGTCGCGCCATGGAACGCCATGGAACTTGGGCTGGAGAGTCATTACGGGCAGTGCCTGTGCGGGATTCTCGGCTGCCTGGGTAGAATTTCCGGCGGCCTGGCTGGGAGCCGCACTGTCATTATTGGGGTGTGAAACCTGCGCCATTACAGGCAGGGCTAGAAGAATCAAAACGAGACACAGAAAGCTGACGGGACCACGCAACAATCGGGACATTACTTTGCTCCTTGTTCAAGTCAACGCTCATGCAACATCCATTCAAAATCTACGTTCTCTTGCTTTGCGATTAAGGAATAGTTGAAGCCAAATAAAATAAAGCTGAAGGGCCCTGAACTGCGATTTTAAAATTGCGTTGGTTCCTTATAACGTTCCGTGCATCAGTAACTTTTTGCCGGGATTTTCAAAAACACATCAGCCCCATGTTCCCGGCCGCGGCGCTCCACGGATTTCATTTGCATCGTGGAAGCGTAGTGGCGCGAAGAACCATTCACGCGGGGAGTGACGTGTTCCTGAACATTCCTTGTCTCCTAAAAATTCGGTTCTGGTGATTGCGTGAACTTAATTTCGATCAGAAAAAGAGGCAGGTGAGCCTATACGGTCTTGCCTTGCCGACTGCCGTAATACTACTAAACCAGCAGTGACACTGAAAAAGTTTTTTTGGTACAGTGTCCTCAGTTGCTAACTTTTTTCCCGATTTGGAACTTTTGTAAGGAAAGCCTTAATTGCTAAAGTGACCGGATCCGCGATCATGCCTCATCGCCTCAGCTTGCGAAGTGAAAAATCTTTCTTCTCCACGTGCAATCATCTGCGGCGATCCCGGTTTCCCGATCACCCGATCACCCGATCACCGGATCACCCGATTTCCCATCAGTGTCATCCGTGTTTATCAGTGGTAAGCTCTCGCTTTCTCCGTGTCTCCGCGCCTCCACGTCTCCGTGGTAGGTT
>DATBVH010000536.1:0-8224 GCA_036515395.1 Candidatus Angelobacter sp. | reverse complement strand
TAGCCGAAGCGCGAGCGCGAAGCCCAATAGTTGGAGAGGAACGAGACCACGGCCAGTGCCACGGCGGCAAGATAGAATGACCGCCAGAATGTCCTGCCGATGAAGAGGCCTGGCATGGTCAAGCCAATAGCTCCGCCGGTTACGTTGAGATTGGTGGCGGCAAGCCGCAAGACTTCAGCAAAGGCAATTGTGGCCAGCGTGAAGTAAGGGCCGCGTAGCCGGAAAGAAATGATACCAATGACGGCGGCGAATGCGGTGGCCACCAGCGCAGCAAGAAATACAGAAATCCAGACGGGAATGCCATGGTCGGCAAAGATCGCCAGGCCGTAAGCGCCGACGCCAAAAAACGCCACGTGACCAAGAGAAAGCTGTCCGGCGTATCCGCCGACAAGGTTCCAGGCAAGACCAAGAGCGGCAAACAGCGTAATGCGGAAAAGCACCTGAAGCTGGTAATTGTTGTGGATGATCCAGGGCATCCGCGCCCACAGCAGCAAAGCAATTAGGCTGACCCAAAATTTCCAGCTCTTCAAGAGGCTCATGCGCGTTGCCTCCCAAAGATGCCGGCGGGCTTGAATGAGAGGACGAGGAGGAACAGGGCGAAGTCGATGATCAAGGCCCACTGATTGCCGAGATAAAGGCTGGTAACGCTTTCAGAGAGACCGAGGACCAGTCCGCCGAAGGCCGCGCCTTCAATGGATCCCATGCCTCCGAGCACGACCATCACAAAAGCTTTGGTGGTGTAATCTTCGCCCACGCCGGGAAAAAGATAGAGTCGAGGGAGCAAGAGACCACCGGCGATGCCGGCAAGAGCAACCCCCAGCGCAAAGCTGATGCCCTGGATGCGTACGAGATTGATGCCCATGAGCGGCGCGATTTCAGCATTTTGAGAAATTGCGCGCAGGGCCTGACCGGTCAAGCTTCGCACCACGAACGCGCGCAGCCCAATGACGAATGCAACTGCTATCGCAAATGAAAGAACTTCAGCTGCGTTCGCGCCAAAGGGACCGAAGTGGATGCTGCGGTTGATGAGATCGATATTCGTCTGGCGATAGTCGGCCTTGAAGATAAGCTGCGCGGCGTCAGTGAGGATGAGTCCGATGCCCATCGTCATCAGGATCTGCATGAAGTGGGAGCGATCACGAATGGGCCGGATCAGCACCATGTAGATGAGATAGCCAAAGATGAATAGCGCGATTCCCGCAGGAATGAAGCCGATGTAGGGATTGATTTTGAAGTAATCGAAGAGAACGTAAGTGGCGTACATGCCCACCATAAGAAAGGCGCCATGCGCAAAGTTCACGATACGCATGACGCCAAAAATCAGGGCCAGGCCCATGCCTATTACGGCGTAGAGCGCGCCGGTCAACAGACCATCAGCACAGGCTTGTAAGAAGCGAACCAAATTTGGTGAGACCTCGTCTTTTCGGGGCTGAAACGTTTGTTCCCACCCTTTCCGCAAAGAACGCGGAAAGGATGGGGCATCCGAAGTGGAGACGTAGCATGCTGCGTCTCTCGTAAAAAGTTTCTATCTCTTGGACCAAGCCGGTGCGGGAATGATCGGCTTGGCTTCCGCGGCGTCCGCCGGGAAAACCACGCGATATTGTCCCTTCTGCACCTGAGTGATCAGCACGGGATGCTGGTTTTGTCCGTTATCAAATTTGATTGGCCCAAACGGAGTGGAAGACATGTTGATGTTCTTGATGGCGTCGCGGATTTTGGCTGGTTCCAGCGATTTTGCATTGTTGATGGCCTCGGCGGCCACGCGTAACGCAGCATACGCCTGGATGGCATGGTAAGCCGGATGAGTTTTGAAGCGCTTGAAAAATTCGGCATCGAATTCTTTTGAGCCTGCCCACTTTGCTTCCGGCAGCCACTGGGAAACAGAGAACGTGTATTCCGCGTTCTTGCCCGCGCCTTTTTCCGTGGGAAATTCAGCGGCGGCAAAGCCAGTGCCGGCAGAAGTGTAATATTTCGGGTTCAAATCCACTTCCCTGGACTGCCGCATGAGCGTGGTGGCATCAAGAAGGTAGGAGCAGAAATAAATAACGTCAGGATTGGCCTGCTTCACGCGCTGCAAAACTGCTTTGTAGTCGGGAGACTTGGCTTCATAGGACTCAACCGCCACCAACTCTATGCCGGCTTCCTTAGCCGCGGCGGTCATCGCCTTCATGTTCGATTGGCCGAAGTTGGTGTTCTCATAAATAATGGCCATCTTCTTTGGCGCGCCATTGGCTTTGAGAAACGCAATGGTCGCTTTGGCATAGTCATTTGCTCCGGCACAGACGCGGAATATCCAGGGCGATTTGGAGTCCATTACGTTATCGGCGGTGGCGGTGGGAATGATGAGAGGCGTTTCCCGCTGCGAAACCGCGGGCACAATGGCCTTGGTGCTCTCACTGGAATACGAGCCGAGGAGCACGGGAACCTGGTCCTGATCGATCAGCTTGGAAACGCCCTGAACAGCCTGGTCGGGCTTGCTCTGGTCGTCGTAAAAATCGAGTTCGATCTTCTTGCCCAGAACACCGCCCTTGGCGTTGATCTCATCCAGCGCAATGGCATAGCCATTTTTGTGCGCTTCACCAAAAGCCGCAAGGCTGCCGGTGAGAGAGGTAATGACGCCTATCTTGGTTGTGGCTTGTCCGAAGGCAGGAACGATGGACGCAAGTGACAGAATTCCTAACGCAGCGATTGCTTTGAAGCGCATAAACCCCCGCAGTTTTTACTGATGATGGCCGAGCGCGAGCATTATACAACCTCGATCAAGACAGCTAGCTTTTTGTCAACTTGCCTCCGGGGCTGAAAGCCTGGAGAGACTAGTGTGGCGGATCTGCGACGTCGGGCATACTGGGGGTAGCCGTTTAATCACTGTGCCTATTTGCCGTTTATGACACTCACGGTCTTGGTGTTGTCGTCGGGGACACGATCGATCAGCAATGCGAACGGGTCTATGCCGGCTTTCTCCGGCAGTGAGGCAGTCACAAATGTAAAGGTAGAGTTGGGCTGCGTGATGTGCTCGCGTTCGCGATAGAGCGTATCACCGTACTTCTTGCCTTTGGCCGGCTTGGCAAACGCGCCAATATCGATATAGTCGTTGATCGGGACCTCAGTTTCATTTCCCTTGGGGTCGGCTTTGTATTTGCGCGCCTCCACTTTGATGGTGACATCGTATTTGCCGTCCGCGCGTTTACTGGCCGAAGCGTCCAGCGTGCGATTGGAAAAAATGGTGATGTCCTCAAACAGGTCTTTGATCAGATATTGCAGTTGGGGTGGCGTTTGCTCTTGCAATGCATCCACCAGCGCATGCGAAGTAGGATAAGGCGGTTGCGCGTACGCATACTGCTGGACCACTTTGCGGAGTGCGCGGTTCACAGCTTCCTCACCTATCATCTCTTTCAGGTAATACAAAACTACGCTTCCCTTACGATAGTGAATGTAGCCCTGATTCGCCTCTACAGTCAGCAGCGGACGTTCTTTCAGCCGTTCCGCGCCACGCGAACGCAGATAATTGTCCATCTCATACTTCAGGAATTTCCGCATCGTGTCGCGGCCATATTGTTTTTCCATCACCATCAGCGCGGAATACTGCGCCATAGTTTCAGAAAGCAGCGTGGCGCCTTCCATATTCGCGCCGATCACCTGGTGCGCCCACCACTGATGGCCCATCTCATGCGCGACAACATAAAAGACAAAATCGATATCGTCAGGCTTATTGATGTTGGCGATGAAACCGATGGACTCCGAATATGGCATGGTGCCGGGAAAAGCCTGGGCAAAACGGGCGACCCGCGGAAACTCAATGATTCGAGCTTCCTTGTGATAATAAGGACCGAAATTTTTGGTGTAATAATCCAGCGATTTCTTGAGCGAATTCATCATTCGCGGGACATTCCAGGGATGCTGCCGGTCGTAATAGACCTCAAGCTTAATGCCATTCCACTCCTCCCGCGCCACTTCGTAACGGGCAGACATGAAGGAATAAAAGTTCATGGACTCGTGATCGAGCTTGTATTCAAAATAGCGGCGCCCGTTCTCCTGCCATTCCCGCACGAGCGAACCCGGCGCAATCGCCAACTGATCGGCGGAAGTGCTAATGACCGTTTGCACTTCCACCCAGTCAGAATGGCCGCCAAGATAAGTCTCGCGGCAATCATTGGTACAGTTGCGCTCCAGAGGTGGCATCAGATCAATTTCTTTTAAGTCGAATTTCCTTCGATCATTAGGATCGGCCAGCTGGCGTTGCGAGTTATAACCGATGACCGGGCCAACCGTGTTATTGAAGAAGCTCCCGTTCTGAACCAGTTCCACCGTGCTCAACTCGTTTTCAAAGCCGCGATTTTTGCTCTTTACCGTGAAGTGCATGGTGCGGCTCTCGCCCGGCTGCAAAGGCGAATCGAATTTGTAAATCCGATAGTAGAGCTTCTGATCATCCTTGCTCAGAGACGCGCCCGGTATGTCAATGTCCGTCACATAATTTGGGTCGATGGTGAAGTGAATTTCCGTGAGCGGCTGCGGATATGGATTTTGGATTACCTGCTCCGCCCGCATCGTTATGTTGCGCGACTGTGGATACACGTCGATGGCGTACTTCACGCTACGAACACGAGGTTGCGCTTGCTTTTCATATTGCTTGTAAGTTTTTTCGTAATCGGCCTGGCGACGTTGCAATGTCTTTGGGCCAACAACACGGTTGATAACCGCAGTGTTGTACCAAATCCACGCTCCGGTTGAAGCGAACGCGAGCATGCACAGCAGCGTGGCGGATATCCACCCGTCGTGAAAGCGTTGTGCTGCGTTTCGCCGCCTTCCGGCCCAGCGGTCCTGTTTGCCACGAGGCCAGAACATTACAGTTGCAACTGCAAGTATGCCGCAAAAGAAGAACCAGTAAAGGGTGTACCAGTCCCATGCGGCGCGGTATGGAGCTTCTCCAAACATATCTGAGTAGGTCATGCGCGGCCTGCCGCTGAACCGGAAAAGGTTGGTGGCAATGTTTAGCGGCCGCCATATGAACGGAGTTCCGGCAACAAAGATGATGTAGAAGAAATACCCAAGATATTTATTGGGTGATAGCACGTGAATGAAAAAGGCCAGGATGCTCAAGAACAGAAACGAAGAAGCATCGCGAATGAGTAATTCATGAAGATATAGCCCGATCTGGTACCGATGGTATCCATGCCAAGCTTGTACCGCGATACCACCCAACAGTGCCGCCGCCTGCATTGCCATTACCATCAGTATGAGCGTGAGCAGGCGCGATGCAAAAAACATCCACTCAGGAGCCGGAGTAGCGTCTGCAATTTCGTCCATGCGTTCCTCGCGGTCTTTCCAAACCAGCACTCCAGCATAGTAAGTAATCACGATCAAGATAAACGCATACAGCGTGTCGCGAATGAGGTCCAGTATCCAGTAAGTGACTGGAAGAGTCTGATTGCCATAGCCTTCGGTGGCGCTCAGCGCAAGGCTGGGAATGCAATTCAAAAGAGACGCAACGGCAATCACGACGAAGAACGTGCTCTTCATCATACCCACGAAATGGATTTTGAATGAGCCAACGAACTTGGCCCACGGGGCGTCATGCAACTGCGGATGAGCCAGAGGCACTTGAACGGGAACAATTTCGTCCTGGGCGCCCGCTTCAACTGGCTTGGCCTTGGTGCGTCTTTCAGCAAAGCTGAAACGGGAATAGGCAACCGCGAACACCAGGCAGCCAACTCCTATCCAAATGATACGGTTCCACAACAACAACCCTTGAAAACCGATTGAAACGCTATTTTTCTCTGCCACTGTCCAGTAACGTGTGACAAGGTCGAAGGCCCTTGAGCCGAAAGGATCGATAAGAGCGGCGAGTGTTTCGTTCTGAATATCCTGGGTCAGAGCGCCTGCAACGCCATAGCCGGTAAGCAATATCAAAGCGGCAACAAAGGAGACAATCTCATTGCGCGCCAGCACCGCAATCGCGAACAGAACAGCGGCGATAAAGAACGCATTAGGCAATGCGAATACGGCAATTCCCCTCAGATGCGATCCCCAGTCAACGGGTCCCCATCTTTCTGGATCGACCCATGGCATGTATTTGGCCAAAAGAATGCCGAGCGAAACGCCCAGCATCGGTATCACCGATATGAGAGTTGCTCCTATAAAGCGGCCGAGCAAGAAATCGAAGCGGCTGAGCGGAGTGGTAAAAATAATCTGGTAAGTGTTATAGCTGAAGTCCCTGATGGCGGCAGAATTCACAAACGCTGTGGACATAAGCAGCGTCAGCAGGGCAATGAATGAGTAAAAATTCTGGATAACAAAGGGAGCGTTGCGGTTGGTGTTCGATAAAGCTGCGCCAAGTTGCACCTGATCTGTACTTACAGCTCCAAAAACCAAAAGCCCTATGATGAAAAGAAAGATCCATACCATCCAGGAACGGAGCCAAAAGCGAATTTCAAATAGCGCTATCTGCAAAACCATTGCTTGCTCCCTTAGTCCCAGTTCCGGATTTTGGTAAAGAACACGTCTTCCAGGTCGGCCTGGCTGGGAACAAATCCATCGCCGGGCGGCTGTTCGCCAAAAACATGCAGGAATGGCCGTCCGCCCACCAGTTTGTTCGACACTACCTGAAATGTCTGCTCGTAATGGGCCAGTTCTGTTTTGTCTATGGAACGCTGCCAAATCCGGCCATTCAGTCTGGAAATCGCGGATTGCGGTTCGCCCTGATAAAGCACTTTTCCCGCATGGATGATGGCCATGTTGGTGCATAGGTCCATCACGTCTTCAACAATGTGCGTTGAGAGTATGACGATGACCTGCTCCCCGACTTCAGCAAGCAGATTGTAGAAGCGAGTGCGCTCGCCCGGATCAAGACCCGCGGTCGGCTCATCGACGATCAATAGTTGCGGATTTCCGAGCAGCGCCTGAGCAATGCCAAAGCGCTGCCGCATGCCTCCGGAAAAGCCGGTAAGAGCCTTCTTGCGGACATCGTAAAGATTGCAGCGCTGAAGCATGGCGGACACAACTTCCTTACGCTCACGTGAATTCGTGATTCCCTTTAGCAAGGCCAGATGGCTCAACATATCCTGCGCAGAGATTCGGGGATACACGCCAAACTCCTGCGGCAGGTACCCAAGCCGACGGCGGACCTCATCTTTCTGCTTGAGGAGGTCGATATCGCCCAGCGTCACGGCGCCGCTGTCCGGCTCCTGCAGGGTAGCAAGCGTCCGCATCAAGGTGGATTTGCCCGCGCCATTCGGCCCCAGCAGGCCGTACATGCCTCGCGGGATCGTCAGGGAGACGTTATCAAGCGCTTTAACGCCGTTCTTGTAAGTCTTGGAAAGATTCTTAATAGTCAGTTCCATGCTCATGCCTTATTGGTACGTAGATATTGGGGGAAAGTTTCCATCATCGAAAAAATGGAAATTCCTGTCGGTTGTGGAGGTATCGCTCTATTTAAAGACGCTTCAGCCAACGTTTCGTCACCTCTGAAAGCGTCCTCATGTAAGCGGCCTTCCCTTAAAGGAGCTTACATCACGCTCGGCGCGCCGATTCCCATTAGTTCAAGGCTCTGGATAAGCGCACGCCGCACCACCGCCGCCGTCGCCAGCAGAAAGCTTTTCTTTGCCTCGTCTGTCTCGGTAAGGATGTGGTGCTTATGGTAGAAGTTATTGAACTGCTGCGCCAGTTGGAACGCATATTTGGCCGCGTAAGCCGGTTCCGTGGTGGAGATGCACTGCTCAATCATGCTGGAAAGCTGGCCCGCGCGAAGCCAAAGCTCCCACAATTCATCGTCTTCTTTAAGAAAACGCAAATTAATCTTGCCGGCCAGGATCTCTTCCGCGCTCAGGCGAGCTTTGCGAAAGATATTCGTGGCGCGGACAATCGCGTATTGCGCGTACGGGCCTGTCTCGCCTTCAAAGCTCAGGGCTTCTTTGAAGTCGAATGCGATCACTGAAGTTTTGGTGAACTTCAGCATGAAGTAACGCAGCGCGCCAATCGCGATCTGTGATGCAATCTCATGCCGTTCCTGCTCACTCATCTCAGGATGGCGGGAGTCCACTTCCTTCTGCGCCGCCGCGATCAGCGAATCGAGCAGATCATCGGCTTTTACGCCGAAGCCTTTGCGTCCGGAAACCTCTATATAGGAACGCTTCTGGTCTTCTTCAGAAACGTCATAACCCAGTTCCATGGCGCAACGCGGTGTGAGCGCCACCATTTCATAAGAAAAGTGATGGTAATCTTCCGCCTG
>DATBVH010000535.1:0-6215 GCA_036515395.1 Candidatus Angelobacter sp. | reverse complement strand
AGCTTGGTTACATCGCGCCCAATTGTCTCGAGGTCGGCCTTGCGATTGGTTACCGCGCTTTGCACCAGATGACTGATGAACTCTTCCGCCAGTTGCATAATGTCGTCAAGCTCGGCATACGCAACTTCTGGTTCGACCATCCAGAATTCAGTCAGATGGCGGCGCGTCTTGGATTTTTCAGCGCGGAACGTGGGGCCAAAAGAATAGACCTTGCCCAGCGCCATGGCCATGGCTTCAATATAAAGCTGTCCGGACTGCGTGAGAAAAGCTTGCTCGTCAAAGTAATCGACTTCAAAGAGCGTTGACGTTCCTTCACAGGCTGCGGGAGTGAGGATAGGCGGATCGGTGAGCGTGAAGCCGCGTTCATCAAAGAAATTACGCGCCGCCCGGATAATTTCCGCGCGCACGCGCAAGATTGCTGTCTGGCGCGGCGTGCGCACCCAGAGATGGCGGTTCTCCATCAGGAAATCAATGCCATGCTCTTTCCTGGCGATGGGAAACGGATCATCTTCCGGAACGCGCTGCAGGACCTTCACGTCCACAACATCCATTTCATAGCCGCCGGGGGCGCGCTTGTCCGCGCGGATTTTTCCGGTCACGATCACGCTTGATTCGTCCGTGAGGCTTTTCAGAGCTTCAAACACTTCCGGCGTCACCTGGTTTTTCGGCACAACGCCCTGGATCACGCCAGTGCCGTCGCGAAAAATGGGAAAGATAAGCTTGCCGCTTTCACGCTTGTTATAAAGCCAGCCCCGAATGGTGACGGCTTGGCCGTCATGCCGGCCAACTTCTGCAATGGTGGTTATAGGTGCCTGTGTAGTCGTTTCCATTCTTCCAATCTCACAAATAATTATCAGTCTGCATGCGCGGATTCACCGCAAAGGACGCAAAGAGCGCAAAGCGGGTATTTGGTACTTAGTATTTAGCTCCAAGCTCGCCGCTCTGTGGTCATCCCAGAATGTCTAGGGCAGGCAATGCCAAATACCAAGCACTAAATACCAAATACGGTACTCCTTGGCGTCCTTCGCGCCCTTTGCGGCAAAAATGCCATCTATTCCGCCGCTACGCCAGCGCTCTCCAACTTTCCGTAGCACTCAGCCATTTTTGCCGGAACGTCCATGTCTTCAGCGCCCTCGATCTCCAGCAGCATGGATGGCGCTCCCGGAGCCGAACGCAACGCCTGCATTGTCTGCTCCCAATCAATCGTGCCTTCGCCCGGCCATAGATGCGAATCCTTGTCGCGCTTATTGTCGTGAATATGCGTGGAACGTATGCGATCTTCAAGCACGCTGAACGCCTGATGCACTGAGCTGATCAAGTGCGCATGGCCTACATCAAAACAAACGCCCAGATCTTCATAACGCAATAGCCGTATCAGTTCTTTCAGCTTTTCCGGCGTGGCAAAATCGTTGGGAGTATTTTCCAGCAATAGGCTTACGCCCAGCGGCCGCGCAAAGGCCCGGAGATGTTCAATGCCGCTCAGCGCGTTTTCAAACTTTCGCGGATCGTCGTACTCGTTCGTTTTGCCAATGTGCTGGATCAGGTAGCGAAAAGGCACGTACTCCGCCACTTCAATCGCGCGCTTGATCTCGTCCATCGCATCGATGCGGTTTCGTTTGTCCGGATCCACAATATTCACGGGCTGTCCGCCGGAATGAAAATTATTGTCCATGTAGATGGGCGCGTGGACGGAATGAAATTCAATCTTCTCTGACTTGAACCAGTTGCCAACTTCCTTGACGTGATCTTTATCGTGATAGTTGAAGTGGCCGCGTGCGGCAAAAATTTCCAGCGCCTGCGCTCCGCCGCGCACCATGGCGTCCAGCAGGCCGGGATGCAGCCGCCGCTTGATATACACGTGACTCGACATTGCGCGCAGCATCAGTAGCCCACCGCCTTTCCCCCGCTTCGCCCATCCGGCGCGCCCAGCAGCTCACCTGTTTTGGGATCCACAGCGATGCACTCGCCGTCACTCCAATAACTTTCCGCGTTGATCTTGTGGCCTCGCGCCTGCAGCAGCTTGATTGTGTCGGGTGAGATTCCCGTCTTCTCAATGTAAATCTCGTCCGGCTCCCATTGATGATGAAAGCGCGGCGCATTGACTGCCTGCTGAATGTCCAGCCCGTAATCGATCACGCCCATCAAAATGTTGGCCACCGTGCTGATGATGCGCGGCCCGCCGGGAGAACCCAGCACCATAAACAGCTTGCCGTCTTTCAAAACAATCGTCGGGGACATTGCACTCAGCGGCCTCTTTCCCGGCGCAATGGCATTGGCTTCGCCTTGAATCAGTCCATAACCATTCGGCACGCCCGGTTTAGAGGTAAAATCATCCATCTCGTCATTGAGAAAAAAGCCCAGTTTGCCCGCAGTCACGGCAGCGCCAAAACTATCATTCAGCGTTGTTGTTACGGCTACCGCGTTTCCCTGCGCATCAACCACGGAATAATGCGTGGTGTTGTTCGATTCACGGCCAGTGTAAGGCTGATGCAGCGTGGCTGGCCGGTCAAGTTCGCCAAAGCCGGAAGGCCGGTGCACGTCTTTGCTGTCCGTTGCGCGCATTGTGTCCAGTGACTGCCGCCAGCCGTCGGCATATTTCTTGTCGATCAATTGGGCAACGGGAATCTGGCTGAAGTCGGAATCGCCCAGCAGCTCCGCTCGGTCAAAAAATGCCCGGCGAAAAGCTTCAACCGTCACGTGCATGGAATCCGCTGAGCGATTGCCCATCTTGCTCAGATTGTAGCCCTCAAGAATGTTCAGCGTCTCCATGAGCGTGATGCCGCCGGAGCTCGGCGGTGGTGCACTGATAATTTCATAACCGCGATATGTGCCCCGGATAGGCCGTCGCTCTTTTACTTCATACTCAGCCAGATCCTCTGCGGTAATGAGCCCGCCGCCGCGCTTGATTTCGTCAGCCAGTTCGCGCGCCATTGCGCCTTTGTAAAACTCGTTGGCTTTAGGATTGGCGGCAATCCGCTCCAGCGTTCTGGCCAGTTCGGGTTGGCGGAAGATTTCACCCGGCTCATAGAACTTGCCGTTCCGCTGGAATATTCGGCGCGCATCGCCCAGGAACACGCGCTCTTCTTCCAGATGCGTGGTGGAATTTTCTTCATAGCGCATGTTGTGCGCTTCCTGGTAGGTCAGCCGGACGCCTTCTTGCGCCAGCTTGATTGCCGGAGCCATTACGGCGCGAAGCGGCAGTTTGCCCCAATGTTGCTCGGCATAAAGCAGCCCAGCCACTGAACCGGGTACCCCAATCGCTTTATAGCCGATCAGGCTCGCGTTCGGGATTACATTCCCCTGCGCGTCGAGATACATGTCACGAGTAGCGGCCTTGGGCGCTTTTTCGCGGAAGTCGAGAAAGTGCAGCTCGCCGTTGGCTTTGCGCAGCAGCATAAATCCGCCGCCGCCGATATTTCCCGCCGCCGGATGGACGACAGCTAGCGCAAAACCAGTTGCCACGGCTGCATCCACGGCATTGCCGCCCTGGCGCAAAATGTCCGCGCCAACCTGCGAAGCCTGCGGGTGAATACTCACCACCATGGCCTTGCGGGCATGTACCGGGCTCAACCCCTGCGCGTGGCCCAGCTCAGCCGCCGCCATGCAGCAGATAACTAGCTTACAAATCAGAAATTTACGCAGAACTGTCATCTGAATTGCGGACTCCAATGAGCTGATGCAAACGGCCCAGCTTGCTAACCAACTCTTGCCGCCGAGGGCAGGGCCTGTATGTCGCACCCGAGCTTACAGGCCAGCTATTGAGGCTAGCTTACCCGTTACAGGACAGTCAAATCAGGACAGTATCGATGATCGCAAAGAGCAACGCCTTAAAGATGATCGCAGCCTAGAGTCTCTTTAGTCCTTCGGCACAGTTTCTGGTGTCTCTTGTGACTTGCCGCTCTCATTGCCGCGCAGATCGACCGCCGTAACAGAGTAAAAATATTTCATCCCGGGCTGCACGCCAGGATCAGCAAAGCGCGGCGTTTTGACCAGCTCTGAATTGATCTTTACCAGCTGCTCGTTTTCGCGGCGACGATAGACGTTGTAGCCCGCGAAGTCAGGCTCGGTGTTGGCTGTCCAGGTAATGTCGATGAAAGAATTCGGCGCTGCCGGGCTATAAACTGCCTCCAACCCTGTGGGAACAGCCGGCGGGAAGGAATCATGCGCCAGCACGTCGACAACAGATGAGTTGTCGCCCTCGGTTTCTCCTTTACGATTTCCATCCTGCCAGAGCGTGACTGGAACGATCCAGTACTGGTAAATCTTTTCCCATTCGATTCCTGTGTCAACAAAGCTCTTTGCGGGATCACTGGCTTTTAATTGTGTGACCATTACAGGATCTTTCGCACCCTGCATCAAGCGCATAAGCTTGTAGGCATACTGCGTGTGCTGATTCGCATTTGTTGGAGCAGAACCGGATGGCTCCCAACTAATCATGATGCCTGTGGGCACGGGAACTGCCGAAATTTTCTGCGGCGGAGGCAGATTAGGCACCAGCGGCACGGAAACTCGGTTCGGGAGTCCAAAGGATTTTCCATTGTGTCCTTGTGCCAGCACCGTGTAGACGGCGAAGTCAGCGCTGCCGGAACGTAAAATGTCCGTCAAAGTATCTTTGGCGGTAGCTTGCTCCGCGCGGCCTTCTTGCAAAGCCGGCGCCAAAGGCAGCTCAGAAATTGTCTGGAAAACCAGCTCCGACGTTGGCCCTGAACGCAGCGCGCGTTGCACCAGCATCTTGCCAGGCTTGCGAATCAGCTCGCCATCGCTGGTTTCAGTCGGGGTGGTCCATGTGAGAGTGACCGTGTCGCCTTTGCGGACGGCCTTGAGATCGCCCACAAATCGAGGGATGTCCGCCGAAGGAGGCAGCGGAGCGCCGGGGACGCCGCAGCCGATGAGGATGGCGACGAGAATAAGGATGGCTGCATAAAATCCCGAACCCCGCCACTGGAAGCCTTGTGCGGTGTTTGCGTTCTTGCGAAGGCGCGGGTGAGGGATCGCTATGGCCATGAAGATTCGAATTGAAATCTTATCAGGCTGGCCGATTTCCGAAGTCCTGACCCTGCTTTTGCGAACCTGGCAATCCCGCGTGGCGCAACCCCAACTAATTACTTCGAGCCAATCGTTGCCGTTCAATGCCATCCAGAGCCCGCCAGAGTGCCAAGGCAATTCTTTCCGCGGCTTGCAGCGCCTTTGTTTGGCACTCAACGTCGCATACCTGTTTTTCCAGATGCTCGTCCCACACGCGCGCATGATGCACGTCGGCAGTTTGATGGACGGTAAAGTATGCGCAAGTCCTGGCATCAGCGCCGTACATCTCTAGCAGTCCCCGGGCTTTCTCCTGGGCGATCCGCGGCACCTGCGATTCATACGCATAAAAAGCAGCCAGCGCCTCCGCGGGTGAGCCTTCGCGGGCGACGTTCTGGAAGGTATCAATCAAAACCTGGATCTCCGCCAGTGGCTGCTCACTGGACACCCTGGCCCGGTCCGCTCCCATGCCTTCCGCAAAATCCAGCCAAAGCTCCGCGTGGCCATCTTCCCCGGCACGGTTGTCGGCTACGGCCTGCATGAGTTCGCCGTCGAGCTGAGGACGCGACTCAAACATCTCCAGGTAATCCGGAAATGCCGCGACATGATGAAAGTACTGCATGGCATAGAAGCGGAGGTCGTCACGCGTGAGTTCACCTTTGGCCCAAGCCTGGTAAAACGGGTGCGTCAATAAGTCGTGCCGGGCGATTCGGGCATTCAGCTCTTGGCGGAATTCTTGAGGATTCACTTATGTTCCTTTTGATTTGAGTCGTGACACAAAGAATACGCGAGCAGCAAAAACCATTCAACTTCCCGGTACGACTGACTAACAAGCACCCAAAATTTCTTCGCGGAGATAGCGATCCCTCGCTCCGCGAGGGATGTTTATAAAATATACCGCGACAAATCCTGGTCCTTCACAATATCGGCCAGCATTTTCTTCACGTAGTCCGCATCGACGTTGACGGCTTTCTCTTCCATGTCTGGAGCGTTGAAGCTGATCTCATCGAGCACGCGCTCCATGATCGTGTGCAGGCGGCGCGCGCCAATATTTTCAGTAGCTTCATTCACCTGGAAGGCGAAGTGGGCGACTTCATCAAGCGCTTCGCGAGTAAACGTCAGCTTGAGACCCTCAGTTTCCAGCAGCGCCGTGTACTGCTTCACCAGGGAAGATTTCGGTTCGGTGAGAATAA
>DATBVH010000534.1:0-2803 GCA_036515395.1 Candidatus Angelobacter sp. | reverse complement strand
CGTAGTCGTGCGGTTGGTGTGACAAAAGATAAAGATAGGTTTATTCACGTGCGGAGAACTTCGCGGTCTATTACTTCTCCATACAGCATCCGGCTGATTTGTTGGGCGACAGGCATGGCCTGTTCGTACAGCGGGCCATTTGTCCGGCACCATCGCGCGAGCTTCTTTTGCGTCTTTTCGGTCAATTCTGGCTTGCCTCTTTTAACCAACTGATCTTCAATCTCATCGGCAAGGCCTGCATCGTTGGGAAAAGTGCGAAAAACGGAGCCGCGAAATTGTTGCAGGAGTTCAGATAGTTGGGCGTCAGTGAACCTGCAGATGCGGTAGGGCATGACGTCACCTCATGTGGGTTATGAATGCGTTCAGAGGGGCAAGTGTTGCCGGAACACCTCCTGCGTGCTCCGCTTACGCTGCGCGAGGGCCTGCTGCCAGCAGCGAGGAATGGTTTTCTTATCCCGTGAGCGCGCACGGCGCGCCTCGGGCGGTACTGAGCTAGCTTATGTCTCGCCCTTCGACTTTCGCTCAGGGCAGACCTTACGGCGCTACCAGTTGTGAATGTTAGATCAACGGGTTCTGACAAATTCCGGTATAGGTTTATTGGAAAACCGGGCCGGTTTGTCTCCGTTTCTGGCTCCACAGCGTGGGCTTCTTAAACCCAACCTCGCAAGAAGCCAACCGATAATATAAAAATTCGCTTTACATTCGCTTATGGATGCGCTAGGATTTGAGCTTAATTCGCCAGATATTCGTCATAAGTCAGACGGCAATCGGCGATTTAATGACGAGCAAACCGGGACCAGCAAGGCGAGTGAAGTAACAACGTGATTCGAGGTCGAAAAAAGGTAAAAAAAGGGATCGACCGCTCGGTCGACCGTTCGGTCGAAATGGGGTTGGGCCTTTGCTTTCAACAAAACGTCTACCCCCGGGTGGGGTCTGGCTGAGAGACACAGGCAGAGGGCTGCAAAAACAAGAATTAACCACAAAGGACACGAAGGAACACAAAGGAACAGCTACCAAGGAGGAAAAGCATGCGAAAGAGCAGCCACGAAATTTGGGGAGAACGATACGTTCCGGCATGGGGTCCGAAGGATGGCTTTGGCATCAGAGAGGGCGAGGATGTACTGGGTTTGGACGAAGCAGAGAGAGATTTGTGGGAGAACGCGTACACCGATCCGCAACGCGCTGTCATCGCCAAGCAGCGAGACGCGCGCCGTTTGAAAGAACATCAGGAGCGCGAGAGTGAGCGGGAGCGGCAGGAATGGACGACATCCCGGGCAGCGCAGTTGCTGAAGAAACTGGGAGAGAGCTTTACCGAATACAGGGAGTGCCTGGAGCATGACCCGCGATTGCAGGAGAAAGCGCTGGCGTTTGACGAGAGGAACCAGAAGATCTTTAACAAAATGAGGAACACGATTGAGCGCGCTAACAACTCTCCACGATGCCGACACCCGAAAGCCGGTGGCGGGACCTGCCGCGCGCCGCGAGTGCGCGGGAAGAAGTATTGCCATATGCACGAGATGCTGGAAGAGGCGCGTCCGGAGAAGATCAGTTTGCCGAACCTGGGCGATGCGAATGCGATCCATGGGGCGATTGCCAAAGGAGCGCAGGCGGTAGTGGATGGAAAGCTGGATTACAAACAGGCGTCAATACTGGCGTATTACCTGCAACTGGCATTGAGCAACATTAAGCACGTGAATTTTGAAAACGAGCCTACCACTGATTAACACTGATGACGCTGATCAGGAAAGACGTTTACCGGCGGAACAACGCGGACTAACGTGCATTAAGAAAGGGAAGCCGCTCAGGCGGTGAGAAAGTTAGATCTTTGACAAATTGTTGAGGGAGTCAGGTGCGCATTTTCTGGTCCTATGAAGCAGCGGAGCAGGTTCCTCACGGACATGGTTCCAAAACGGGAAGGCCACCATCCGCTACTCAGGAATTTTGCTGCTGTTGTCCAATTCCGAGGACTAGAATTTTTCCATAAGACCGTTCGACTTGGTCTTAAAGGAAGGACACTGTGTATGCCGAAAAAATTGTTCCTGGTATTCGTTCTTCTGCTGGCGGCGACGGCTGCCATTGCTGCAACGTCTGATTCCAATTCTTCAACAGCAACAAACGCTCCGGCCACGCGGACTTACCTGATGCCGGACCTTTCGCTCAAAACCGTTCTCTCGCTGGACATGCTGTCCCAGACCGCGGGCCTGGCGTCACAGACGGATGCAATAACCACCGGCGGCACAAAGGGAGGATTCTGCCAGTGTGGTTGCGGCATTCGATGCACCACGTCCGCTGACTGTGGAGGCGCAGCCTGCCGGCCGTTCATTACCTGCTGCGCGCGCACAGGGCAGAGCAACGACGCAGAGTGGTTCCGCAGCAGCATGGCTTCACACAAGACGGCTGTACCGGAAGCGATCCTAAAAGCCGACTGCAAGTAAAAGCAAATCTGACCACGGATGAACACCGATAACGCGGATTTACAAGCTTAAAAAGGGTTCTAACTGAACTTTCTTGATCGTGCAAATCAGTGTTATCAGTGTTATCCGCGGTAAGGGTTGAGTTCGTGTGCAAAGCGCTCTCGAGTTACTTCAACTGCCCATGAAACGTCCCCGGATCGCCATCTCCCACGCGCGCTCCGGCCAGGGGAAAGCCCGGTGAATCCAGCTTCATGGTGGTGGCGTGGCCGTTCTGCACCGCAAATGAAATATGCGCTGCCGGAGCCGAGCGCATAGCAAAGCTGCCGTCGTCCTGTTTGAGTAGACGCTCCGGCGGCTCACCCAGCGCCTGGATCATCAGCCGCCCATTC
>DATBVH010000533.1:0-2535 GCA_036515395.1 Candidatus Angelobacter sp. | reverse complement strand
ATAGAGAATACTGCGTGAGAGATTGGAAGCTTCAATGGAGTCGAGATCGACTACAACGATGTTGGCAAAGCCGAGCAACGCCATGTTCTTTAGAATTTCATTGCCGAGCGCGCCAGCGCCGATCACAAGCACACGCGAGGAGCGCAGCTTTTCCTGGTCCCACCAGCCGATGAGACGGAAGCGGCTGAACCTGTCGTCATTATTATTGGCCGGAATCGATCCGCCGCCGTGCGGCGATGCCACAGACTTGCTCATCGCGCTCCTGCGGTGATTTCCGGTTGCAGGCGGAGGATGTCGCCTTCTTTTACGGCAGCGTCAGAGAGGGTTTGCGAATCCTGGATCTGGCGGCCGGAGTTTTTGTGGTGAAATTTATAGCTGAGCGGAGCGCCGTCCGGGCCGTTTTGCGGCAATTGCAGCTTGTCCACCAGCACAGCAATGATGCGATTCGCCGGCGCGTCGTCCGGCAGTTCCACTGGGACGCGCTTGTTTTCCGTTGAATCGTAAACCGTAACAGTTATGTTAGCCATGTTTGAGATCTTCCTATCGGGCAGCCGCAGAAGTCATGGGCAGTTTACGCACCTTGGCCTGATGCACAAAATCCGCGAGCAGATTTTTAGGCGCGCTTCCGCCGGAAACAAACTCCCAGTCTGATTCATGCAGCAACGCGTCCGTGCTGACCGCGAAATTCAGGTTCTCGGCTTCCGGCTCCATCGACCGCGCTACCTTGGAAGTAACGATGCCGAGCAGGTTGCCAAATTCGTCATAGACCGGGCCGCCGCTGTTGCCCGGACTGATAGGCGCGGAAACCTGCAACACGTCATTCCCCGGCGTGCGCGAAACAATTCCATTGCTCACGGAAAAATTCAGTCCTTCAGGATGTCCGATGACGAAAATCTTCTCGCCCATCTGCACGCTGCCATAGGTTGCGACGGGCTGGGTGAATTCCGCGTCGCCGTAGTGACGCTCAAGCCAGAGCAGGGCGACATCAAAATGCTTGTGGCGGCCGACTACTTGCGCAGATGCCCAGCCATTCATCCCGACGGAGACCATTACTTTCTGTGGGCCTGTACGCCCGCGCCAACCTTCACCATCGGCTACGTGGCGCGCAGTGGCCAGCAGATAACCATGCGAGTCCGAGTGGAGAATCATGGCCGCGCCCAGCAGACCGGAAACTCCGGCAGTCGGCTGGAACCAGCGCTTGGCCGCGGGCGAAGCTAGTAGCACCAGGGGCTTCAAGGTCGAACTCAACTCCACGCTGGACATTTCTTTTCCCGCAGGCAGTGATGGAAAGCTGCCGCGCTCGTCGAGATCGGAAAGAGAAGAGCTGATGGCATCCGGCACTGGAACTGTGTCCATCGATATGGTGAAGACCGCCAAAACCGTTGAGAAGATGCCGCTGATGATGAGCAGCGTAAGAAGATACGAAGCCCACGTCTGCCGGACACGAGGCGCCTGGCTACGCGTGGCCACACGCATGATCAAAGCGGCCAGACACAACAAAGGCAACACAAGAACCAGCGGCACAAATAACAGGCGCGTCCAAAGGGGAACTGGGTTCGGCACTTTGGGACGAACTTCCTGAGCGCCCTGAAGTGGAATCTGCGCCTTAGCAACTTCTTGAGTAGTGATGACTATAGGGTCCATGGAAATTACTAGCTCACACCGGGGGTGGTCAGTGCGGCGGATCGTATTAATTCAACCGGAAAGTTCATTTTTATATTGGTTATAAGCCCAAAGCAAGGAAAACCATCGTTGCGCTGGTACGTTAGTGTACACCGACAGTTGGGTACGACCATTCAGCGGAATGCCTTAGCAATGAGTTCTTCTATTAGGTAGAGAGGATGGGTGAAACCGATGCTATACCCAGCAGGAACTGAAGACGAATGGCATCGTATCGGAGGCATGAATTTAAGGAGGACAAGAAGCCAAGGACCTTTCTCGAACCGCGTCTTCACAAAAGCAATAGCTCTGACCGAGGTGATCCATCGAGTGCGGTCGAACATGGAATTACGTGGCGTTCCCACTGCGTGACATTATCTTACCAATCAATTTTTCTTAGGCAAAAACCGGCTTTTGATGTTAAATGGAAGGCCATTAGAAAAGATTAGAGTTTGCTAATATTTCTGCTTTTGTAGAGTCGATCTGGCCGATTTCGAAAATGAAGCCAAGAAAAAGAAAATCTGTCTTATAATGTCAGGCAAAACATGGAAACAAATTTAAGAACAGACAAGTTGCTCGATCAGATCGGCTGGAAGCTGCTGCAAGAATTGCAAATCAACGGGCGGCTCTCTTACGCTGAGCTGGGACGACGCGTGGGCCTCACCACGCCAGCCGTGGTAGAGCGGGTCAAGCGCATGGAAGAGGCCGGCATTATCGTGGGTTATCACGCCGACATCGACCCGATGAAGGTTGGCATGCCGATCACAGCTTTTATCCGCATGTCTGTTGTGGGAGATGTTTTTACCCGGATCACCGCGGTGGTGAAGAACTCTCCGGAGGTCGTTGAGTGCCATCGCGGCACCGGAGCGGACTCTT
>DATBVH010000532.1:0-10068 GCA_036515395.1 Candidatus Angelobacter sp. | reverse complement strand
CGTGTGCTGGCGTGGGTCTTTCTATGCACCACGTTAGGTTTGGGAGGCGTGCTAGCCTGGACGTGGATCTTTGTCACCAAGCTTGCTCTCAAGCCATTGCCAGATCCGCCTTTGCCGGCAAAGATGCAAGTGGGTACCGGCCCCGCCTCTCCACTGCAGATGCAATACCAGTTGAATATGCCGGGGCGTGGTGAAATATTTCCGGCGCTTGCTGCCGCTCATGCCGCCGATTACTGGCCCGTCGCGGTCCTGAGCATTGCGAACACCTCAGACAAGGCGGTTTTGCAGATCATCTCCTCTGAAGTCCGAGGCTGGAGCGCGGAGCTGCGCCAGACTGCCGTGATTGGGCCGCATGAGGTGCGGACGTTCAACCTTGATCCTGAGTTGCTGCCCAGGTCCTATGAGAATGGTGAGATCCATCCCGCAACTCTGGTAGTGGAAGTGCAAGACCCATTAACGGGACACACGTTCGCGCAACAGCGTCCTGTGTTTATCCATAGCGCCTCTGACTTCTTCTGGGGAAGAAAGTTTGCCAACGCGCAGTTACTGGCGCGATGGGTGACGCCGCATGACGACAAAGTCCTGCAGTTGGTGGCGCGCGCGGAACGTTTTGTTCCCGGCGGGCGGATGCGCGGTTACAATCTTGTGCCCGGTGTCGACCTCACCCAACAGGTGCGGGCCCAGGCTGCGGCGATTTTTGCTGCCATGCGCCGTTCCGGCATCAGCTACGTCAGCAGTATTTATACTTTTGGAAACTATCCCGACGAAACGGAACGAATCCGGCTGCCGCGAGAGACGCTGGAACTCAGCAATGCCAACTGCATTGACGTGAGTGTGGCCTACGCTTCCGCGGTGGAGAACCTTGGCATGAAGCCGGTGGTCGTAATTGTTCCGGGGCACGCGTTCACGGGAGTCCGGCTGGGGCCTAACTCACCGGATGTTCTTTATCTTGATCTAACCGTGTTGCCGCGCGGAACGTTTGCGCAGGCAATCGCCCGCGCACAGGCGTGGCTCAAGAAAACTCCGCAGAATGAGGTCCTCACCGTCGATATCGGCGCCGCACGCGCCTTGGGCGTTTATCCCATGCCTGTTTCTGGTGAAGTAAAACAGGAAGAGACGGCTGCACAATTATGGACACACTAATTATCGGCGGTGGAATTGCCGGGCTGATTGCCGCGCGCCATCTTACCGAGGCAGGGCTTCGCGTCACCCTGCTGGAAGCGCGAAACCGTCTCGGCGGCCGTATATGCACGCAGTCTACGGCCGAATTTCCCGTGGAGTTGGGGGCTGAATTCGTTCATGGACGTCCGGAAGAAATTCTTGGTCTCGCGGCAGAAGGCGGGGCGCCGCTCGTCCCCGTCCACGGCAGCTTTCGCCGGAAGATTAATGGTAAGTGGGCAGAAGCTAGTCATCTTATGGAGAAAGTTGAGCAGCTTTTTGCCAGGCTGCCTGCTGAAGAGCCAGACGAATCATTTCAATACTATCTCGATCGCAGCGGGGAAGATGAGGACGTAAAACAGCAGGCGCTCAGATATGTGGAAGGCTTCCATGCCGCCGATCCATCGCTCATTAGTGCGCGTTCGCTCCGCCGCGACAGTGAGGCTGAAGAAGCTATTGAAGGCGACCATCAATACCGGATCGCGAGCGGCTATGAAAGTCTGGTACGGACAGTGGCAGATCGGATTGATCGTAAGCTTTGCGACATTGTGATGAATTCTGCCGTCCATGAGATTGTCTGGCGGCAGGGACAAGTCATTGTCCGCACCTCCACAGCGGAGTATCAGGCTCCTCGGGCTATTGTTACTCTTCCGTTGGGCGTGCTGAAATCAAACAGCGTGGTCTTTTCTCCCGCCCTGCCGGAAAAGCAAAATGCGATGAGCTTCCTGGAAATGGGCCCGGTGATCCGGGTGAGCCTGTGCTTTCAAGAAAGATTCTGGGAGAGAGATCCGGAAATGGCTGATCTGGCTTTTCTGTTTACTGACGATCCTCAATTTCCAACCTGGTGGACGAGCAATCGCCTGCCTTATCCCATTCTTACAGGCTGGGCTGCAGGGCCAAACGCCGCAGCGCACGCCGGGCGCAACAGGGATGAAATCGTCCAGAGCGCAGTACAGGCTTTGTCTCGGATCATGGAAATTGCGGAACCTGAACTTCGGAGGCAGATCGCTGGGTCTTTTATGCATAATTGGCAGACGGACCCATTCTCGCGTGGTGCGTACAGCTATGCTGCGGTTGGCGGCATGGAAGCCGCGAAGGCCCTGGGAGCGCCAGTCGCGAACACGCTGTACTTTGCGGGAGAAGCTACCAACGGCGAAGGATACAATGGCACCGTTCACGGTGCGATAGCTACAGGAATGCGGGCAGCAAAAGAGCTGCTTCAATCTTTGCCGAACTCGAAGCGGAAACAAGCGTAATGAGTTTGCTTAACTCCAGCTTCCCCACCGCGAAGCCCTGAAGATGGCTGAGCGTGAAGGCACCCAGGCGGGAATGCGGCGGAAACGCGAGACCGCTTCCAGCGCCCGCGCTCTCTGGTGCCGGTCAAAAGCACGGACATACTGTCGGATGATCTGTGGCATGGTCATGCGCAAGGCTGCAGAAAAATTCTGCTCGGCCATGTCATGCTGCTCCTGCTCATTTTGCAGCAGCTCGAGCATATTCTCAGCCAGCGCAGCTTTATTCCCCACGGGATAAAATTTGATCGCCAGCCCGCCGCTGTCACCCATCTCGCGAAAGTCAGGGATATCCGAGCAAATAATCGGTACTCCATAAGCTGCTGCCAGGTTAGCGACACCACTGGCGCCTGTGGCTGATGTGTATGGCATCACCATGAATGACGATGTGCCGAACATGTCTGGAATGTCGTGTTCTTCCACGTAACCTTTGAATTCGATTCCGGGATGGCTGGCATATTTGGCGCTCAGTCCTTCAATATAGCCGGGTGAATTGCTGTTGTTGGTTCCCGCAATCACTAGTTTTGCGCGCGGAAACGCTGGCGCGACCTGCTCTTCAAACGCTTCTATCAGCATTTCACAACGTTTGTAGGTGCCCCATTTCCCGAAAGCCAGAATACGGTGTTCCGGATTGCCACGCCGGGAAAAGTCGGGAAATTCCGGTCGCGCTGAAAGGATTCCGTGTGCGCGGTAATGAATGTGTTCGCCACGGTATTTTTCCGTCAGCGTGCGGCGATAGGCCGGCAACAGGACAGAAACCGAATTAGCCATCAGCAGCATGCGCGTAGCAATGTTTCCTGCAGCCCGGAAGAGCGCTTTATTGCGCACGCCTGCATCATTGAGATCGATGTGGTCCATCAGGTGGTGAAGGGTCACGTGGGTGTAAAAACCTGCCATACGGGTCATGGCGGGCAGCGTAAGACCGGAAAAGGCGGCCAGTGGGTTCTCTTTATTGCCAAAGCTGGAAAACACCAGGTTGAACCAGACGACATCCGGTTTGCACTCGCGGATTGCCTTCAGCAACCGTACGTGATTGCTAAGACGATTTTCTTTCCAGCAGCGATGGACATCGAAGTCCGGCAACTCAGGCTCGGTGCCTGAATATTCATCCGCCAGAATGGTCAAACTGATCAGCGGGTCCGCTTGCAGCTCTCTGGCTACATGAAAGCCGTATTCATTCAGTACTGCTTTGCTGGGCGGGAAACCGCTAACGAAACATATTTTCATTTGGCCCCTGGGAACTTAAAAGATTGAAATTCTAACCACCGGACGGAATGACGACGTACCGCCCGTTCCGGTATAGCCATAGAATGTCTGCTGCTGTATGCCTACAGAAAAACGCAGCGGATAATCGACGTTGAGCGGTCCATTCACGTCGTTCACGCTGCGGCGAAGAGGCCTTACATAAGAGATGAGGAATCCACTCTGAACGTTGTCATAGAGGTGGAAGCCCTCGCCGCGGGTAAAGTCCATGGAGCCATCGAAAGACCAGCGCTCATTGCGCTTGTATTCAAAGCGTGCGCCCGGTATGAGCGCCTGCGCCGTGGCAAAAGTCAGGTCCTGTACGCGCCAGGAGCGAATGTATTTTCCCAAGACCGTCAATGCCAACTTGTCACTGAACTTATGTTCCATGCCTACCCACGTATCGGTGGTGAAAAATTCACGGACTTGTGGATGGAACAACAGATCACGGACAGAATATCCGGTAATGAGTGCGTTATTGCCCCAGGGCCGGCCTACTTCAAATTCAAGACTTGCGCCCAAATCGCGCGAGTTAAGGTTCTGTTCAGTAAACGGACCTGACTCATGGATTGCGCTCCCGCGTATCGTTATCCAATTGAAGAGCGGCGAAGTGTTCATGTATAGGAACTGGCGGAAGAGGTGCTGATTCATCTGTATCGGCGATAAGGTGTCCCGCCGGATAGTGAACTCAAGGCCCGGGTTGAGAATCACATGGGCGCTGCCCAGGCGAAATACCGGCGTTGTGCCTACGTTGAAGACCGTGTCGTAGGTGTTGCGGCGGACAATCAAAGTCTCGCTGGGAATTGAAATCGTGCCCCGGTAGTTGCGCTCGCCAACATATCCGTTGATGGGAAAGAAATGGTCCGTGTGGTACCGGAACCCGGCGCCAAAATCAGTCTCCTGCGAAGACCGCGGCGGCACGGGCGCACCAAACAGCTTGTTATCCATTTGGTAAAGAGTGGCATCTTCAAAAATCGCGCCAGTTGCCACCTCGCTTTGAATGCTCAGGCTCGGACGCCAAGGCAACGGCGTGCCTTCCTGACCGGAAGCCTGCAACAAACCGCGTTCAGCGGTAGGATCATCTACCGCAAGTTGGTTGGCCCGCGCGAATGCGGTGATGGCGTGGACATTGTCATGGCGCTGGTTATAGATATTTGCCCAGGCCAGCTGGTAGTCATAGCTCTGCTGGTTATCTGCGGAGCTTCCCAGCGCAGCCAACTCCTGTTCCGCCTTGCGATCATTGCCTTGCGCAATGTAGGTGTTGGCCAGGCCAATGGCTACTGTGTCGTCAGAAGCGCCCAGATCTTTGGCTTTGGCGAAATAACGTTCGGCCAGGTCGAAGTCATGGGCGGCCAGGAAAATGTTCGCCGCTTCCACCAGATTATCGGCTGTGACGGGAGAGGCTTCACCGATACGCGACTCAGCAAATGCCAGCGCGACTTCCTGCTTGGCATCATTAAATTTACCCTCGTGAACAAAGAGCTTGGCAAACTCAATGCGCACGTCAACACGATTGGCATCCGGAGCATCCAGAGCGCGGGTAAAGCGTTCCAATGCCGCAGGTCGGTCACCGAGGGTTAGCAGAGCGTCACCAGTCGCCAGGAGGATCGCGGATTGATCCACAGCTTCCTGCTCCGCCAATTGGATGTACTTGAACGTCTCAGGGCGGCGGCCCAGCTGCGCGTAGGCTGAAGCCATGTTGGCGTAAATGAGTGGATCATCAGGAGAAAGCTTCAGAGAAGCATCCAGCTCGTTGATGGACTGCGCATAGTGCCGCGCATGAAAGAGAGCGTCCGCCAATGCCAGATGCAGTTTCAGGTCGTCGGGAGAATCCTTGAGAGCCACGCGATATTCTGCAATGGCCTTATCCAGAATGCGCATTTGCCGGTATGCCGTGGCACGGGCCATGTGCGTGGCGCCAATTGAGCCAAGAACCTTCTCAGCCTTGTTGGTCTCTTCCAATGCCTCGCGCGAGCGATGCAGTTGCAGGTAAGAGAAAGCAAGTCCAAGCCGGGCGATGCCGCTATTGGGATTCATCTTGAGCGCCGGTTCAAAATCGCGGATCGCTGCCTGCGCGTCCTGCATGTCATTACGGACATAACCGCGATTCACCAGCGCTTCAAACATCTTCGGATCTTTTTCGAGCGCACGAGAGAAATCGTCGATTGCCTGCTGTAACAGCTGGTTCTGTTTGTGCACATGGCCGGCGAGCAAGGGGAAGTTTGCTTCCCTGGGCATGGTGCCTTCATAGCGGCTTACCAGCGACAGAACTTCGTCATAACGGCCGAGGTTGTAATAGTCATAGCCCAGATAAACGGCAGCATCACGGTCATGCGGCAACTTAACGATTGCCTGTTCGCCCAGCCTGGCCGATTCAGCGTAACGGCCTTTCAAGAAAAGATAGCGCTCGGTTTCACGCATCACACGCGGATCATTCTTCATGGTGCCGGTAGCTCGGGCGATCCATTCTCCCGCAAGATCAACTTTGCCCGCTTCAATAGCGGCGTTGGAACCGCTGGCTATGATCTGTGAATTTGTAGGCGCCAGCTTGTGGGCCTTCTCATAGCTCGACTGTGCCCTGGGATACTCCTTCATGGCGGTGTACAGATCGCCCAGCGCCATGTAAGAGACATAATCGTTGGGATAGGCAGCAGCCATGCGGCCGAAGAAACCTTCAGCCGCTTTATTGTCACCTTCATCGCGAGAGAGGTAGCCCAGGGCCTCCAGAGCATAGCGGTTCTTGTCATCACGCTTCAGCAGAGTGGTGTACATCTGCCGAGCTTCAGCCTTGCGGCCAATTTTCCAAAGCAGGCTGCCATACTGCAAAGTTACGTTGTCATTTTCAGGATCAAGCTGCAAAGCTTGCTTCAGGTCCGCTTCCGCGCCCGGGACATCATTGGCAAGCCCTTTTATTGCTGCGCGAAGGCGGAGGTACTCCACCTGCTGCGGACCCTCAACCTGGATCTTGGCCAATTCCTGTTGCGCGATTCTGAGCTGCTGGGTGATGGCTGCGTCGTCGTCCAGATTGCGGTAAGTGTCGATCAGGTTAAGCCGCAATTGCGTGGGATAAAGCACGCCCTCTGCTGGGCCTTCCGGCATGGCAGCCAAGGCGGCCAGATATTCCTTCACCGCGTCACTGTCACGGCGCTCGATCTTAGCCAGATCGCCGCGAATAGCGTGTAGACGATAGTAGTTTGCGTCGAGCTGCTCGCCGCGCGAGAGGTAAGTGCGCGTTTTGTCCAGATTGCCAACACGCAACTGTGCCTGCGCCGCCGCCAACTGCACATTGACGGATTTCGGCGCCATACCGGCAGCTTTCTCGTATGTGTCCGCCGACTCTTTCTTCATGCCGGCCAACTCATACGTGTAGCCCAGCTCGGACATGACGTCGGCATTTTTGATCGGTGCCTTCTGCAGGATGGCAATTGCGGATTTGTAATCGTGGGATTCGCGGTAATACTGGGCCACAGCGCGGAAGATCTCCGTGTTCTTCGGGCTGCGTTTCATCGCTTTGTCCAAAAGCTGCTTGGCCTTGTCCGGTTGTTTCTCCTTCATGTAAGTAATGGCCAGCAACAACTCAGCGTGAGGAGTAGGCTGAACACCTTCAGCGCGTTCCAAAAGATTTTGGGCTCGGGAAAGATCGCCGGATTGCATGAAGAGTTCGCCCGCCATTGCTAAGTCAGTAGCCCGGCGAGGATTGGCGGCAATCACCTGCAGCAGGATCTTTTTGGCTTCGTCGGCCTTGCCCATGCGGATATAGGTCTGGGCCATGCCGGAGAGCCCTTCGACGGAATTAGGCTGGCGAGCAAGACCTTTCTGGTAGGCATCGAGTGAAACCTTGGAGTTTCCTGCCAGACGGCTGGTATAACCCAGCAGGAACCAGTTACATGCATCACTGGGCGCAGCCTGGGTGAGGTGCTCAGCATAGCCCATCGCGGCTGAAGGATTGCCGCTTGCCAGGGCTTTTTCAGCCGCACGCGCATAACGGCCAGCTTCAATGCTGCCGCCCCATCCGCTACCCGTTGTTCCACAGGCAGCAGAGCCGCCGCCACCGCTACCGGCGCGGGGTGCGGACTGCCGCTTGCCATTGTTCTGCTTGGGCTGGGATTTCTGGTTCTGGTCTTGCGGCTTGCTGTTCAGATCAAACGTCTGCGCCCAGCCAAAGTTGACCAGAAATAGAGAGCAGAAAAGCGCGAGACGCAAAAAGTTCTTCTTCACGGGACCACCGTTGTCAGAGTCGCAAAAAGAACACGTGGCTACCAGGTTCCACGCACGCTACCAAGGATTTAGCGAAAGCGGCATGCCCCGACCTGCGGCAGCAGCTCTGTTCTTATCTTGAATCAAGATGCGAATTCCGGGCTGAGGGATTGCTAGCGGGCAGAAACTCCCCAAAATGCTCCAAAAATGAGAATCCGGATGCCACTAGGAAAACCCCCGCACCTCTTTTGGAATCGAAGTCTCTGCTGAAGCAAAACAGCTGCTGATTAGCGCATCCCAATTTTAATGCGGTCCCACTAATTAGAGATTTCGCGATCATCGCACTCGCATTCACGGAGGTTTTTCATGAGTTCCCCATCCATCGCTCCGAGCAGGCAGGTTACTTTGCCCACTCGGGCGATTCCCTTGAGTTGGGTGCTGTTGCTGGCGCTGCTGGTGCACGGTCCGCTCCTGCTGATGCAGATTACCAACGACTCATACGACGCGGACTTCCACAAATTCTTTGCGGCGCATTACGCAACACACTGGTTTAATCCGTGGAATGAAAAATGGTTTACCGGTTTCTCCCAGACCACCTATCCGCCCATGGAGCAGCAGTGGATGGCGCTCTTTTCGCATCTGATGGGCCTGAACCTGGCCTACATTTTTGTTCAGCTGATTGCGATTCTTCTGCTTCCGCTCGGCGTTTATAAATATGCCCGAATATGGGTGGGCGAACGAGCAGCCAGTTACGCCGCAATTGGCAGTGTGCTGCTGGGCTCATTGACTTCACTTGTCTATGTTGACGGACAGTTATCCACTACCTGGGCCGCTCCGCTTTACCTGATGGCGCTTGGATATTTTTATGAATGGGCGCGTGAAAGCAAGATATTGGCCCTGTGCAAAGCGCTGGCTTTGACCATGGCTGCCGCGTCTGCTCACCACGTGACTTTGTTGTTTGCCAGCGTGATCTTCACTATTCCGGTGGTGGTTACGGCCATTATGGATCGCAAGCGCGAAGGAAACGATGCAACAGCCGCCGGAGTGGTCATACGGTCGGCAATTTTTGCCGGGCTCTCAATCGTCGGAGTCATTGTAGTTTTGCTGCCTTACTGGCTGGCGTTAAAAGCAAACCCGATCAAGCAGATGCCTATCCCGCACGGCAGCCGCGAGAACTTCTTCTCCCAGGGATGGCTGGCGGTGAACTACATCATTGTGCCGTGGGGTGCGATGTTGCTGGCGCTGCCTTTTATTTTCCTGAAAGGGCTTAAGGAATCCAGGCTGCGGCCATTGTTTATCGGCTTCTGGATTACCATGATTTTCGGCCTGGGTGGAACCACGCCGCTGCCGCGGATCCTGCTGGGCATGCTTGCCGGTGTGGTCAACGCGATCACCGGCGCAAACGTCCACAATCCTTTTGACATTCTTACCTTTGAGCGTTTCAGCTTCTGGGCCAATCTGATGGCGCTTCCGATCGTAGCTTTGGGAGCCGTGGTGTTGATCGATCGCTACGGACGCAAGGCAGCTTTCATTCTGGGAGCGCTGGGCGCGTTCAGCGTGGCCATGGCGGTTTCATGGCCGGTGTATCACCCGATTCACGATGCGCCTTTCAGCACTGCTGAAGTTATTTCATTCCTGAACCGCGATGGCCATGATAAGTTCCGGTATCTCACGCTTGGGTTTGGCAGCAAAATGTCTGAGGTGGGAATTTACGCCAACGCCAGCAGCGTGGACGGCGAATACAACTCCGCCCGTCTGCTTCCTGAAATGACGCAGTACGGATCAGCGCAGCTCACCAACTCCAAGTACTACGGGACTAATGGCATCGAGTCTCTGCGGGCTATCCTAAAGCACGCTGACCAATACGGCTTGAAATACATTTTTGTCCGCGATCCATATTACGAGCCGCTGATTGCTTTTGCCGGCTGGCGCAAGACGGAAGTGTATGACCGCGGCAATGTTAGCCTGTGGGTGAAAGATGGAATTCCTCCGGCGCACAAGACACCTTACGGAACCCCGCCCACTGAAATGGAAGGCATTCTCTGGGGAACGCTTCCTATCGGCAGCAGCATTCTTGCACTGCTTCTTGTTCTGGCATTTCCAGACAAGCGCCGCAAGTTAGAAACAATTGAGTTTCCGTTGACTACCAATGAAGAACCTGTACTCCGGGAGGCACGGT
>DATBVH010000531.1:0-14105 GCA_036515395.1 Candidatus Angelobacter sp. | reverse complement strand
CGGCCTGAGCAAAATGCGCGCGCAAGGATTGGGAATCGAGAAAAGTCCATTGGACCAATTCCGGAGCCTGGCACGCCGCGTACTCTCTCCTCGTTTCGCCAAATAATGTCTTCTTAGTTACTTTTCAGGCGGCCGCAAGTCTCGTTGGATGATGAGCTAGTCCTACTAGGCACGCTCATGGCGCACGACATTGAAATGTTCATCGTCGGACGGAGGCTGAAAATGCGCAGTAATGGCTGCAAACTCTGCCTCCGTAGTCCACGGAGCATCAGCAGGCAAGCTCTTGCTTCGGTCCGCAAGCTGACCTTTGCACAACGCATCTGACGCGTCTACAAAGTGCAATTCATGCTCAACATTAGCTCGCTCGATTATCTCGCGAAACCACAAGCGCTGCGTCTTTGTATTGCCCGGGAAATCCAGCACCACGGAGATCCCCCTCGACAAGAGAGCGCAGATGTGTGATGTGAGCGCTCTCCGCAATCGCGAAGAGCACTTTACAAATCCCGGTAGATCAGTAATCTCGCCAGGAAACAGAGCATCCAAAAACTCGTCCTGCACGAGGAGAACAGCGTTTTCTCGTTTGGCCAAATCTTTTGCGAGAGTGGACTTGCCGGCCGCCATCTTGCCGCACAAGAGAATCAACTTTGCGGAGGTCTTCATGCCTTCCAATGACCTGCTATCGAAATTACTCCATTATCGCGCAAAGGCGTAGCTGGCGATAACAGGCGCTTACACCAGCGATAGGGATTGCTGGTGAAATGTGATATTACGCCAAGTCATGGTGTTAAAGTTGCCTTTATGGCCGACGCGGCAAATCCCGAAAGCTTTGAAGAGATTGTAGAGTGGGCGTACAGCACCCTGCCAAAGAAGGTCAGGCAGTTGCCGGATTTCCCTGGCATTCAAGTGCTTGACGAGCCTCCACCGGAGGTATTGCAGGAGATTGGGGACAGAAAGAAATGGCGCAACGGAACTGAATTACTGGGATTGTACAGCGGCATACACAGGACGAAACGATCGTTTTACCAAGTGAAGTATGCCCCCGATTTGATCTTCGTTTTTCGTGGCCCTATTCTGCGGTGTTCAAAAGGAGATTTGCGGGCCGAAGTGAAACAGACCGTCTGGCATGAGGTGGCGCACTGGCTCGGCTATGAAACCGAAGAGCAAGTGGCGGCCCTGGGGTTGTGAGCTTCCGTGAACTACGGCTGTGAGTGAAATGGCGATATTCGCCTGTACCAGCGGTATAATCATCTTCTCCAGCGCTTTGCGATGACCGTCTAGGGAGGTTAATTGTGTTCCGCAGAATGTTTTTCCTGAGTTGCGCGCTCTTCCTGTCCACGAGCTTGGCCTTTGCATTTCCTCCACAGCAAAAAGACGGAGACGCGTCTCCTCAAAAGCAAAAGGACAACGACAAGCAAAGCGGGGACGATGGCAAGTTTTACCATGAGAAGGGAATCAACGACCTGAATGCGATCGGCAACCGCAATGTCGGCTGCAATCGCGGTCTGTTTAACTGGTACAGCCTGGACAGCCAGGTCAAAATGGGCCAGCAATTTGCCCAGCAGGTGGAGGCAACGTCGCACCTGATTACAGATCCGGTGGTGAACGAATACGTAAATCGCCTGGGGCAAAATCTTTCGCGCAATTCCGATACACACTTGCCTTTCACCATCAAGGTCCTGGACGTTGAAGAGCCGAACGCTTTCGCGCTGCCCGGCGGATACATGTTTGTGAATGCCGGGACCATTTTGCTGGCCGATGATGAATCAGAGCTGGCGGGCGTAATGGCGCATGAGATCGGGCACGTGGCCGCGTGCCATGCGGCGCGCGAAGCAACGCGCGGGACCTTTGCCAGCCTGGCCATGATCCCGGTAGTGATTCTGACTGGGGGCATCGCGGGCATTGGCGTCAATCAGGCTGCGAATTTTGGAATTCCGGCAATTTTCAGCAAATTTGGCCGCAACTTTGAAGCCCAGGCGGATTACCTGGGCGTACAGTACGCCTACAAGAGTGGTTATGATCCGAATGGCATGATCAATTTTTTTGAAAAATTGCAGGTCCTGGAGAAGAGACGCCCGGGATTTAGTACCAAGCTTTACGGGGACCATCCGCAGACGCCGGACCGGATCGCGAAATCGCAGCAGGAAATAGGGACCATTCTGCCGGCTCGCGAGCAGTACATCACTGACACTTCGGAGTTTGAGCAAGCCAAGAAGCGGCTGGCCCTGGTGATGAAACACAAGCTGCAAAAAGACGGCAAGGACGCGCAGAAGCCGGATTTGCGCCGGACGGCTGGAGACAAGAACCCCGGTGATAAGGATACTGATAAGAATCCTGACCAAAATGGCGATCGTCCGGTGATCAAGCGCAAACCGGGGAATAACTGAAAAGAAATATTCGCCAGAACCGCGGCCTAGTTAACCAGAATAGACGTGATCGTTCACGCCGCGTATATATCACAAATTCTTCGAATAGAGTTATCGAATCTGGCTTGTCGCACCTGCGGGCTTGGTCTGGAATGACGCCTGTGCTGCCTCAGCCAGTGTCCCCGTGCCCTGAGCCTGTCCTGACTCAGCCTTAAAATAGTAAGTGGTGTTAGGTTTCAGGTTTCTGATAAGCACTCTGTGCGTGAATCCGCCCCAGGGCATGCCGGCAGTTTGGTCGAGATGCGTGGGGTCGGTACCGTAGTGCAGGGCTGTCCCCGAATTTACGTTCGTCGACCACGCGATCTCAGCAGTGGTGTCCGTCACATTTTCAACCACAGGCCCATGGGTGATCTGCACGCCGTTTGTTGGCACGCCAATGGGACTCATGGGAATCTGCTGCACCGTGGGGGATTGAGGAGAAACTTGCTGGGAAGCAGCTTGAGCTGTCTGGTTCGCCCCTTGCTGTAGCTGCAACAGTCCGTTACCCAGGATGACTCCGTTCCCCAGAGTCAGTCCAAGACCAAGCGTGGCAACGATGATATTCATCGGAGTTTCTCCCTTGTTGCCCGGGTTAGATGCTATTTCCAGAAAAGAGGTGTTCTGGGTGGGGCGGCTTTTTAGCGCTGAAGCTAACGCATGATTCGCGGCAGAAGAAACATAAACAGGCCAATGCTGAATGCAGCAACAAATAGCAGTGAGAGTATCCATCCCAGCAGGTATGCGCGCTCATGCTCAGGCGGAGGCGCAGTAATGCCCAGGATCGTATGTCCCAGTCGCATGATCTTTAACAAAAATTCCATTGCCCCAGCTCCGCTTAGTCTCTGTCTTCAGACGCGACTGACTCAGGATAGCACTCGTAATAACAATCGACATTGTGCAATCATGCCGCCTTAGGCAGAATAACCGGCGGAGACGACTCATGAAGATCGGCAGGATCCTGATCTGGCTGGTGGTAGCGGCGCTGGGTGCGCTTGCCTTGGCGACAATTGCATTTCATCGGCACGAGCCGATCAGTGCCATGTGGCTGGTGGTGGCGGCACTGTGCAGCTACGCGCTGGGCTATAGGTTTTATTCAAAGTTCGTCGCCGCCAAAGTGCTGGCGCTGGACGCCATGCGTGCAACGCCGGCTGAGCGCCTGGAGAATGGCCGCGATTTTGTCCGTACCAACAAGTGGGTGGTTTTTGGCCATCATTTTGCCGCCATCGCCGGGCCGGGACCGCTGGTGGGGCCGGTGCTGGCCGCGCAATTCGGCTATTTGCCGGGAACGCTCTGGATCCTAGTCGGCGCGGTCTTTGCCGGATGCGTACAGGATTTTGTGATTCTTCTTTTCTCCGTGCGGCGCGACGGCAAATCGCTAGGCCAGATGGCGCGGGAAGAAATCAGCAAGACCGCCGGCACAGTGGCATTTATTTCTGTGCTCAGTATCTTGATTATTCTGCTGGCCGTCGTGGCGCTGATTATCGTGAACGCGCTCAAAGACAGTCCGTGGGGCGCTTTCACCATCGGGATGACGATTCCCATTGCGCTGCTGATGGGCGTTTACCTGCGTTATCTGCGGCCCGGACGCGTGTTGGAAGCGTCGGTGCTAGGCTTTCTGCTGGTTGTAGCGGCGATCTTTGGCGGCCAGTGGATTTCACAATCCACGCATGCCGCGGCATTCACGTTTGCCGGAACCACGCTGGCGATTCTCATCATTGTGTATGGCTTTGCCGCGTCCGCTCTTCCGATATGGCTGCTGCTGGCGCCGCGCGATTATCTGAGCACGTTTGTGAAACTTGGCACGGTGGCCATTCTGGCCCTGGGAGTTGTGCTGGTGCGTCCCACGTTGCAGATGCCCGCGCTCACGCGCTTTATCGATGGCAGCGGACCTGTCTTTGCCGGCAATCTTTTTCCCTTTGCGTTCATCACGATCGCGTGCGGCGCCATCAGCGGGTTCCATTCGCTCATTTCCAGCGGCACCACGCCCAAGATGATTGCCCGCGAAACTCAGACGCGCATGGTGGGCTATGGCGCGATGATGGCGGAATCGTTTGTCGGCATCATGGCTATGATCGCCGCATGCACGCTGCAGCCGGGAACATATCTGGCAGTGAATAGCGGAGCGGGAATGGTAGGCGGAAATCCCACAGCTGCGGTGGCGACTATCAGCAACTGGGGCTTTCCCATCACCGCTGATCAAATGGCCCTGCTGGCGCACAACGTAGGCGAGAAGACGCTTTTCTTCCGTACCGGCGGCGCTCCGGCGTTTGCGCTGGGCATGGCCAAGATTTTTTCTGACAGCCTGGGCGGAACCGCAGTGATGGCCATCTGGTATCACTTTGCCATCATGTTTGAAGCGCTCTTTATTCTCACGGTGCTCGATGCAGGCACGCGCGTCGCGCGCTTTATGCTCCAAGATGCGCTCGGCCATATCTGGAAGCCATTGGGCCGGACAAGCTGGTATCCCAGCATTGTTGCCACCAGCGCTGTCACTGTGGCTGCGTGGGGATATTTTCTGTGGCAGGGCATTCGCGACCCGCTGGGCGGAATCAACTCTCTCTGGCCGCTCTTCGGCATCTGCAACCAGTTGCTGGCAGCCGTGGCGCTCTGTGTAGCGACCACGATCATCGTCAAGATGGGCCGCGCACGCTTTATCTGGGTTACGCTCGGGCCGCTCTGCTGGCTGGTGGCGGTGACGTTTGTAGCGTCATGGCATAAAGTTTTCGATCCCAATCCGCTGATCGGGCTGCTGTCGCATGCACGCCAGTTGGCAGCCGGGCCAGCAGTGGCGGGGCTGCAGCGGAGAATCTTTAATGACCAGCTTGACGCCGCCGTCTGCGGGCTTCTCGTCGTGCTGGTCACCGTGATCGTGATTGAATCCGCGATGCAATGGATCAGCGTGGTCTCAGGCCGACGGGAACCAGCAACGCAGGAAACGCCATTCGTGGCGACGCAGTATGCGGAGGAAGCGCTATGAGAAAACCCACCACGGAGGCACAGAGACACAGAGAGGAATCAGGAGATCGGGAGATCGTGCGTGGTGGGTTGATCGGAGTAGCAGCTCACGATTGTCACAATGCAGAGTTCGGCCACGCTGCCTACATCTGTCATCCTGAGCGACTGAGAGTTGAGCAAAGCGAGACGAGCGGGAGTCGAAGGACCCCGACAAAGATTGTTGCCGAACACGCAGCGTCAGGGAGTTCTCACGAAATACTAAAGAATATTTGGGTAGCTGGTTTGTATCAGGGCACCCACTTTAGCAGTCCCATAAAAGACAAAAATATATGGGCTTTCACCCCCGTAATTTTTAAGAGAGTAATGCGCATTATGCGCGCCACGCTGCGCGAAATCTTTGACGAATCCGCCTACGACCGCTTCTTGCTGCGAACACATGGGTCGCGGTCGGTTGCCAGCTATCGGGCTTTTACGCACGAACGCGACGCCGCCATGCTAAAAAAGCCGAGGTGCTGCTAACGCAGAATGCCGGGGCCATCCCCGCATCTATTCCAAAGATTTAAACGCCCAGACCGGCTCCGCCGATCCACGCTGCCGTTGCAAGAACCAGAAGTGTAATCATTGTGGTGTGTTCCTTTCACAAGTTTCGTCGAGCATTATCTCGAAACGCCAAGGCCCCACGCAACAACGAAAAAGCGGCGCGGCCGACTTGCGTGCCGAGCCGCCCGCCCCAAGCGCTCGAAAATCCCATCCACGACGAAATTCTCGAGCGGTTTGGAGCGAAGAGACACGAAAATTAGGTGTACACTTTCCTCCATGCGTGTCCTGGGAATCGATTGCGGCAGTGAATACACCGGTTATGGCGTGGTGGAAGAGACGGCCGATCGAAAGCTGGTCTGCCATGTGAATGGCGCAATCAAGCTGAAATCGGGAACGCCCATGGCCGCAAAGCTGGAGAAGATATTTGCCGATCTCAAAGACATTATTGCCAAACATCAGCCCGAGATCATGGCGATTGAAGATGTGTTTTATGCTGTGAACGTAAAAAGCGCGCTTAAGTTGGGACAGGTACGAGGCGTGGCCATGCTGGCTGCATCGACTTCGGGCTTGCAGGTGGCGGAATATTCGCCATTGTCGATTAAATCCGCCGTGGTCGGTTACGGACGAGCAGACAAGTTCCAGGTGCAGCAGATGGTTACGCGACTTTTGAATTTACCCATCGCACCAGAGCCCACGGACGCATCCGACGCGCTGGCCATTGCCATTTGCCATATCCATACATCGGCGACAAATAGCCGCTATGCAGCGGTGACGCGATGAAACGCGCCGGTCTCATTCTTTTTTTACTGGCGATGCCGGCCGCATTGGCATTGTGGGGGCAGCAGAACGCGCCGGAACATCCTACTCAGCCGACCATTACTTTTGACCGGTTATGGGAAAGTTACAAGCCGCAGAATGTCGACATTACCGTGCAGTCTACCGGGTCGGCCAGGTATCTCTCCCGCAATCCATTCACGCCGCCGGACCAGACGGGCGCAGATCCGGATTACCTGCTCGAGTTCACTCTATCCACGCGCAACCAGGAACGGCTCTTCCGTGACGCCAGAGAAGCGAATTATTTCAATGGCGATTTCAGCTACAAAAAACATGCGATCGCCACCACCGGCAAAAAGACCCTAACCTATGCTGACCCGAATCGCTACTTTCAGACAAGTTACGACTACTCTGAGAACAAAGCTATTCAGGAGATCACAGACATTTTCACCGGGATTTCCAACACCATTGAGCACGGGCGCAAACTGGTGTTTTTACGCCGTTTTGACAAGCTGGGATTGGAAGACGAGCTGAAAGCGATGGAAGATGCCGCAGAAAGCCATAACCTGGCGGAACTGCAGATCATCCGGCCCACGTTGGAAAACATCGCCGGGGATAGCACCGTTCTAAATATTGCCCGCCAAAGGGCCAAAAGACTGCTTGCGAAGGCCAAATCTGAGTGAAGCAATGAGCAGTTCTGACTTTAAAGGTTAAGTATCATCAATAACACTTAACAATAAGAAACTAAGTGGCCAGGGACCGATCTAATACATTAGCAATGCTTTTTAGGAGGGTTTATGCGCCACTCTTTGCTTTTGCAAAACCCGAGTCGCTGGCACCTGGGCGGAATTTTCCGCAAGACCGGGCTGTTCCTCCCCCTGATTTTTGCGCTGGTATTTTCTCTGGCGCCGCTTTCTTACGCACAGGATTTTGACGACCAGGACGGCCACGATTCGCAGGCCCGGATCGTTCGCATCAGCTATGTTGAAGGCGATGTGCGGCTGGATAACGGTCACGGCTATGAGAGCGCGACCATGAACGTCCCTCTCACGGAACGCGACTGGCTGCAGACCGGCTCTGACGGCTGGGCTGAGGTGCAGTTGGAAGATGGCAGCCTCATCCGATTGGCCCCAAATACGGTGATTGCATTTACGCAACTGGCGCGGGCTTCGTCCGGCGCGACGCTTACCACGGTCGACCTTGACCAGGGTGAAGCTGAGTTCAAGGTAACGAAGCACGATGACGGCGAATTCAACGTAACGGTAAAGAAAAGTACCATCGCCCTTACGCGCTCCGGCTCATTCCGCATCACCAGCACCAATGCGGATCCATTGGAAGTTGCCGTGTGGAAGGGCGAAGTTGGCGTGAACGACACGGATAATGGCGGCGAAGTTGCCGTAAAGAAAAACGAGACTTTTGTTTTAGATCCAAATGACGTGGCGCGCTACGCGCTGGATAAAGGTGTGGATAGCGATGATCTGGATCAGTGGAGCACGCAGCGCGACGAGGCTCTGAGCACCTATGCTTCTTCAGGCGGGAGGTATATACAGTCGCCGTATCAATACGGCGCCAGCGACCTGAATTATTACGGCCAGTACTATGACGTGCCGGAATACGGGAATGTCTGGCAGCCGAATAATGTCGGGTTGGGATGGGATCCCTTTAGCAATGGCTATTGGAGCTACTCTCCGGGCTTTGGATATACCTGGGTTTCTTCATACCCCTGGGGATGGATGCCTTATCGCTATGGCCGCTGGGTATTCGTCAACGGACGCGGCTGGTGCTGGGCTCCGGGCGGTTGGAGCAGATGGTATAGCAGGCCTCGGCTGGTGAATGCGCCTCCAGGATTTCATGCTCCACTGCCGCCCGCAGACAGACGAATCGGTGATCGCGGACCGGGGAGAAATCATCCTGAACCGCCCAGAGGAAATGGCGGAGGAATAACTGGTGGCCGTGTTGGAGCCAGAGTTGGAGATCGCGATGGCGATGAGCATGCCCTTGGTCGTTCCAATGGAGATAGAGACAACCGGCGTGTATACACGAATGACGATGTGGCAAGAGTGCCGCGGACTGACAATCCGCCACCCCAACCAAAGCCCGACGTCAATAACGATCACGGACGAGTCGACGGCGACCGCAATCCCAGAGTGGATCGGCAGCCCACGCGGGATACTGGCGGACGTGGAGGGGATCTCAATCGCGGACGTGACGACCATCAGGGACAGCCGGAAACGGTAAGGCGTTCGAACAATGAGGGTACGCCGCGACAGACACAGACGGAGCCGCAGCATAATCCGCCGCTACAAACTTTCACCCCGGCTCCGCAACGGCAGCCGGAACATAATATGTACACGCCGCCACCACAACCTGCGCCGGTGCATCAGCAATCAGCGCCACCACCAGCACCGGCAGTGCATCAGTCGGCGCCGCCGCCCGCGCCTGTCGTGCATCAATCGGCGCCGCCGCCGGAAAGCCATGTTAGATCGTCGGATGAAGGTGGACACGGCAGACCAAAATAAGAGCTTTAACCACAAAGGGACACAAAGAGACACGAAGTTTGATCTTCGTGCCTCTTTTGTTTTTTTGGATATATCGCTACGAACGCTGCGCGGGGATGAAGCTCACAAGAGTCCCAAAGAACCTATTTTGGACCTTCGTGCCCTTTGTGGTTAGTTCTTCAGCTTGCGGAAAATCTGCGCCGTGGTTTCAAGCGGCAATGCTTCTGCCCGGACATCAGCTCGCACGCCTGCTTCTTTCAGGCTGTTGCGGATGATCTCTTCTCCGTAGTCTTTCTTCAGATTGTTTAGCAGGGTCTTGCGCTTCATGGCGAACGCCGTTTTCAGGAATGCGATGAACTCTGCCGGCTGGATCTGCAATTCAGCAAAGCGCGGTGCAACCGTCATCCGCAGGACCGACGAATGAACCTTGGGCGGCGGCGAGAAAGCTTGCGGCGGTAGGGTAAACAGATTTTCAACCCTGGTATAGAGCTGCGCCGTGGCAGAGAGCATGCCGTAATCGCGTGTGCCCGGACGCGCCGCGATGCGGTCAGCTACCTCGCGCTGGACCATGATCACGATCACGTCAAACTGTTCATGAAATTCAAAGAGGCGCAGCAGAATGTCTGACGTGATGTAATACGGGAGGTTGCCGACCACTCGCGCACGAGAAGGCTTGAGTGGACGCAGGTCATTCAGCGGGCCAATGGTGCGGTTTAGCACGGTCCGGAAATCCAGTTTCAGCACGTCGGCTTCAATGATCTCAACTTGGGGTTGCAGGCGATATTTGAAGCGAAGCTCGGTGGACATCATGCGATCCAGTTCCACCGCAATCAACCGGTGCGCTCTGCGCGCCAGCACCTGTGTGAGCGCGCCTTTGCCGGGGCCAATTTCCACCACTACGGAATTGGATACATCGCCCAGGGCGTCAACAATCCGCTCTGCGGCGCCCACATCGGCCAGAAAATTCTGGCCCAGCTTAGGTTTTTTTATTGATCCCGAATTGGCCCTTTTTGTTGTCGCCATTTAGAATTTTCTATAGCAGGTTTGTGCTGCATTTGTCGCTTGCTAGCACGGAGGCCCCGTGAAAATTGTTTTTGCCGCTTCTGAGTGCGTGCCGTTCGCAAAAACCGGCGGACTGGCTGATGTCGTAGGCGCTCTGCCGCAAGCGCTTGCCGAACTGGGCCATTCCGTTTCCGTCTACCTGCCTAAATATAAACAGACCAAGCTTCCCGACGCCAAGGTGCTGCTGCGCAGCATTACCATTCCATTCGACGATCAATACCGATTCTGCTCAGTGCTCGACGGCGGAAAACGCTCCGGAGTGCAATTCTACTTCATCGACTATCCGGCGTTTTTTGATCGCGAAGCGCTCTACGGAACTTCCGCGGGCGACTATCCCGATAACGCCGAGCGGTTCGCGCTCTATTGCCGCGCCGTTCTGGAAGCTTCAAAAGTCCTGGGTGTGCCGGATATTTTTCATTGCCATGACTGGCAATCCGCTCTCGTCCCCATTCTGCTGCGTACCAGTTATGAGGCCGATCCGGTTTTTCGCAGTACGCGCACGGTTTTTACTATTCACAACATAGGCTATCAAGGCGTCTTTCCGCCGGATACGCTACCGCTCCTCATGCTTCCCTGGGACCTCTTTACCATTGACCAGATGGAGTTCTGGGGCAAGGCAAATTTCCTTAAGGGCGCTTTGGCTTTTTCCGATCATCTCACTACGGTGAGCCGTAAGTACGCACAGGAAATTCAAACCAGCGAATACGGATTTGGACTGGAAGGCGTACTGAAATCGCGCGCGGGATCATTGACCGGGATCGTGAACGGAGTGGACTACAACGAATGGAGCCCGGAGAAAGACAAGTACATCGTCCGGCAATATTCTGCGGAGAGTCTTCAAGGCAAGAAGGAATGCAAGTACGATCTACTGCGCCAGTTCGGCATGGAAAATGCACCGATTGATACGCCGGTCATCGGAATTGTGTCGCGCTTCGCAGCGCAAAAAGGTTTTGATCTGATTGAAGAAATTGGCAGCGATCTGGCCCGCCTGCCGCTCATCCTCACAGTGCTGGGCAGCGGCGATAAGGAATATCAGGACATGCTGCTGAAGTTGCAAAAACAGCATCCAGACAAAATTGCCGTGAAAGTGGCGTATGACAACGGGCTGGCGCACAAGATTGAGGCGGGAGCAGACATGTTCCTGATGCCATCGCGCTATGAGCCCAGCGGGCTGAATCAGATGTACAGTTTGCGTTATGGAACGGTGCCAATCGTCCGCGCCACGGGCGGCCTTGACGATACGGTTGAGCAGTGGGACCCGACGACAGGTAAAGGCACCGGCTTCAGGTTCAGCGCATATTCCGGCGTGGCGCTGCTGAATTGCATCCACGAAGCGCTGCGGGCATTTAAAGATCAGGCGGCGTGGCTCAAGCTGATGCAGAACGGCATGAAAAAAGATTTCTCGTGGACCGCGTCAGCGCGCGAGTATGTGAAGGTTTACGAGCGCCTCTCGCCGCCAAGGCCTGGGCCATCAGAGAAGGTGCTGGAGTTCAGTAGGGTTTAACTTTTTTACCACAGAGGGCACAGAGGAACACAGAGTAAAACCAAAGCCGTTGCGATCCCTTCTTCTATGTGGTTCTCTGTGGTCAAACTACTTTCTTTTTCTGTTTCGCAAAATACCAGAACACCGGCACTCCCGCCAGCATCACCAAGATCATCCGATGGTTCCGACTAGGGAATGATGCAGTTCATCGATGTTCAGCGGGTATCTCGGCTGCTTTGATTCAAAGTCGCCACAGCGCAATGGCTGCGCCCGCTCCGTATGTCAGGGTAATAAAGACTGAGTTGGCGATGAAGATTGCCAGCACAGCGAGTCTTGTCGTCCACGCAGAGAGCGTCCACCAATGGTTCTTCCCTGCGATTTCAGGCCGATAGAAGCGAAGAAGGGCTCTATATAGATAGATCATCTCTATCGACAAGAGCAAGAACGCCAGTATCCCAGCCGCCGTCTTTAAAGCAGCGCCCTTGAGCAGCCATACAAGCGCTAAAAATAATGGCGTCGGCAAGATGCTGAACAAAAGCACAAAAGATGCCAGATGCAGGCTGAACACCAGGTGCTCCACGTAGAGCGATCTGCGCCTGCGGTAAAGAATAGCCAGAAATCCTGAGAGCAGGAGCACATTACAAAAAGAAAGCGCGGTGGCGTACGTTTTCAGTTCGTGATTGAACCTCTCTACTGCGGCAGGACTCTTCAGGTCTTTCGAGCGCGACTCCTTTTCTACCAAACTATTCAGGATTCCGAAGACATCCAGCTTTGCGATGGTCTCGTCGATTGTGTCCGCCGAAGGGGGACCGGGAGGAAGCAGGTTGAGCCTCAGCTTGCCCAGGGACATTGTCATGGAACCGGTGCGCGCCAGCAGGGCAAGAACCAGCAGGCATGTGAGCAGGAGACGAACCGGATTGATGTATCTGCGCCGCCGTCCGGCAAAATACTCAGTCGTGAGAAAGCCGGGACGAAAAACCAGATATCGAAATGTGCGAAAAATCTTGCCGTCCACATGACTCAATTCGTGCAGCACGTTGTGCTTCAGGAAGTGCGACAAGGTAAGGGAATGCCGGTCAATGGTTTGTTCACCGCATTGGGAACAAAATGGCCCGGAAAGTGGCGTGCCGCAGTCGCCACAGACAGCTTCAGAATCGGGTGTGGTGTGTCGCGTATCTGTCCCTACACTACTCACAGTGTTGATGCCTTCGGCTTTCTCTGCTTCGCAAAATACCAAAACACCGGAATTCCCGCCAGCATCACCAGCGTCATCACGATTGTTCCGATCAGGGAATGATGCAGCTTGTCAATGAATGTGAAATAGAGCAGCACCGCTGCAGCGACGACAAACAGCCCTGGAACTACGGGATATCCCCACGTGCTATAGGGGCGCGTCGCGTTCGGTTCACGAAGGCGAAAAACAAATATGGTGCTGGCGGCGATCATGTAAAAGAGCCATTCGGAGAAGATCGCCAGTTCCAGGAAATCCCTGAATGATCCGCCGCCCAGTTGAAGCGCGATGGCCATCACGCACTGGACGATGAGAGCCAGCGACGGAGTATGAAAGCGCGGGTGGACTTCCGCCAAGGCCTTGAAGAAATAGCCATCGCGGGCCACAGCAAATGGAATGCGTCCACCGCTCATGATTGTTCCATTGAGCGTCACGAACATGGAGAGAGCCATTCCTGCCGATACCAGCAGAGCGCCCGAGCGGCCAATCGCGATCAGCGTTGCCGATGAAGCAGGTACGGGTGACGCCGCTACAGCAGATGCTGGCATTACAAACTGTACGGCTGCGTTTACGCCAATATAAAGCACAGCCACAATCGCCACGCCGGCGATCAGCGCGATGGGAATGCTTCGCTCAGGATTGCGAATCTCGCCGCTCACCATGTTGAGATCATTCCAGCCGTCGTAAGCCCAGAGCGCGGCGACAAGAGCGGCCATAAAGCCGGCCATCCCACCTTTGGCCCCAAGAAAAGTAGTGCCGAAGTTGCTCCAGTTTCCAGTCGTCGCGCTGAAGCCTGCGCCAATGATCACGGCGATCATCACAATTTTCAGGGTGGTCATTACCAACTGGAAGTTTCCAGCTTTGCGTACGCCCAGGTAATTCAAGGCCGAGATCAGAATGGTGGCGGCGATGGCGAGCAGATGCCCGTAAGTAAGCTTATAGCCGCTCTGCAGGACAAATATCGGATGGGGAAGAAAGCTAAATGCTGAAAAATTGCCCAGCACGCGGACGAGGCCGCTGGTTACGCTGGCGATGGATGCGGGCTTGGCGATGAGAAACCATGTCCAGGCGTAAAGAAATGATGGCAATGGGCCGTAAGCGTCACGGATGTAAACGTATTCGCCGCCGGCCCAGGGGCGCACAGCGCCGAGTTCGGCATA
>DATBVH010000530.1:0-3243 GCA_036515395.1 Candidatus Angelobacter sp. | reverse complement strand
GCAATGTGTTTTTTCCGACGCGCATAGTTGTCACCCCGCTTCACGTCAGCCGTGTTAAGCGCCACTTGTTCGGCAGCACTGAGGAGAGCATCGCCATATCGCAAGTGGCATCCGTCGAAATCTCCACCGGGATTATCTGGTCTGAGATAACCATTGAATCAACCGGCGGCGCCGATCCCATCACCAGCCATGGTCATCGCAAACATGACGCCATCCGCATTCGCGAATTGATCGAAAGTTACCAAGCCAGTCGCAGCGCTCCTGCTATTCCCCGAAGCTAAGCTTCACTGATTCCGTGGTTTCTTTAGCGCCCTTCTGAAAACGCCACTTCATGACCGCTGCAGTTGCCGCTTCCGCAAGCACCGGATGACCGCCAACAACCCGCACTTGCTTCACTGCCCCATCCGGCCTAACCACGACGTGTAACTGCACCGTCCCACTTAACTTCAGCGCCGCCGCCATGCGGGGATATTCGGGCCGCACTCGAGAGACTATCAACCGTGAACTTCCTGGCTTGAGCTCCGGTGTTGCGGGTTCAGACTGTGCCTTTGCCGAGTTGCTGTCGCCGACGGGTTGTTGCCCGCTGGCAACCAGAGTCAATACGAACGTAATAGCGCAGACGCTCAGCCGGAAAATGTGCATGGACACGAGTCCTGTTACAGTGTTCTTCGGCTGGGCTGCGTCTTTTCTTTAGTATGGCTTCCGATCCACAAGAACCCGAAAAGAAAAACTCCTGGGTGCAGATGGCGAACTATGCCCAGCTGGCGGTGATCTTTCCCGCTGCGACAGTCGTCGGGTGGCTCATCGGCGTGGCGCTGGATCGCTGGCTGCACACCACGTGGCTTTACATCGTAGGATTGCTTTTGGGCATTGTCGCCGGGTTTGTGGAGTTAATCCGCACTGCAACGAAAAATACTTCGTAACGTGATCTCTCTGAATCAGCCCGCCAGCGATGATTTTTACACTCGGTCTTTGGAGCGAATCCAGACGTTCATGCTGGTGCTCGGCATTGCCGCCCTGGTCACCGCGTGTATTTTTTTTGGATGGCGCATCGGGACGGGCTTTGGGTTAGGCGCGACCATTGCCTATCTCAATTTCCATTGGCTAAAAAAAGTGGTCTCCGGCCTGGCGGAGCTGACCATCGGCTCGGGCACTCCAGCTTCGAGCCGAGGCGTAGTCCATCGTTTCCTGCTGCGCTACTTTTTGATGGCCATAATAGCCTTTGTTATACTTACTCTTTCCCGCGAGAGCCTTTACGGATTGTTTGCGGGCTTGTTTCTGCCCGTTGCGGCGATTTTGTGCGAGGCCGCATACGAGCTATACGCAGCTCTCGTTCATAAGATTTGAAGCAATAGCTTTTGGCTGAGGGCTGATTGCTGAAAGCTGACAGCTGATTTTCATGCCCGAACAACTTCTCTTCACAAGATTTTTGAACCACTGGTTCGCCGGCCCGGTGACTGCGCTTCTGGCCGCCCTGCACCTTCATCCGGAATATCCTCAGGCGCCCATCACGAATGCAGTCGCCATGGAAGTGCTCGTGGTTGGATTCCTGCTGGTCGTTTTCATCATGGTGCGGTCCAGCCTATCGGTTGAGAGTCCGGGCGGATTGCAGCACATGTTCGAAGGCATCAATGGATTCATCGAAGGCCAGAGTCGTGACGTGATCGGACACCACAGCGAGCGGTTTACCCCGTTCCTGGTGACGCTTGGTCTTTTTATTCTGATTGCCAATCTGTTCGGCGTTGTTCCGGGACTCGAATCCCCAACCGCTTCGCCGGTTGTGCCTCTCGGTTGCGCCATCTGCGCCTTCGTTTATTACCAGTTCCAGGGTTTCAAGGCCAGCGGTGCGGGATACCTGAAGCATTTTCTTGGTCCCATGTGGTGGCTTTCGCCGCTGATGTTGCCGCTTGAAATCATCAGTCATCTCGCGCGTCTAATGTCGCTGACCATTCGTCTTTACGCCAACATGTTTGCCGGAGACATGGTCACGTTGGTGTTTTTCTCGCTCATTCCGCTCGCGGTTCCGGTAGTTTTTCTCGGGCTCCATATCGGTGTCGCGTTATTACAGGCTTATATTTTTGTCCTTTTGACCACGGTTTATCTGGCGGGAGCAGTAGCAACTGAACACTAGCGAGTTTCAAGTTTCGGGTTTCGGAATTGTCGAGACCCGAATCTTGAAACCCGAACCGGTTTCGCGCCGTTTAGCGTGAGGGCGTTTGCACGGTAACGTCAACCACCCACTGACGGCATTTCATAGGAGAAAACAAATGCGTAACTTGCTGGGTATTTTCAAGAATGTGTTTATGGCGCTGTCGGCCCTCTGCTTTGCGGTGCCGGCGTTTGCGCAAGGCGGTACTTCAAACGCTACCAACTGGGTGGCCATCTCCGCGGGATTTTCCATGGCCATCGCGTCTGCCGGATGCGGTATTGGCCAAGGGCGCGCCACAGCTTCAGCAACGGAAGCGCTTGCTCGAAATCCTTCGGCCCGCGCCGGAATTCAGTTCGCGCTGATTCTTGGTCTGGCGCTGATCGAATCTCTGGCGCTGTACACGCTGGTTATTATTTTCGCCAAAGTGAAGTAACGTGTGTCATCGCCTTCGTACCCTCTATGCTTCAATCTTTTTTGACATCGAGGGTACGCAGGGTTTTCCTTCCTGGATCTCAGTGGCATTCGTGGTTTAAGAATTAACACTGAGAAGCGCGAAGAAGCTTATTGCAGCTCTACATGTCTTTCGCCCTTGACCATCTCGGCATCGCCGTAAGGTCGCTCGCAGATGCAAAGGGCATTTACGAGAAACTTGGGCTGTCGCTTTCCCCCGAAGAAGTTGTGCCGCACGAAAATGTTCGGGTGATGATGGTTCCAGTCGGCGAAACCCGGCTGGAACTTCTCGAACCCACTTCCGACGATTCCGTGATTGCAAAATTTATTGCCAAGCGTGGTGAAGGCCTGCACCACATTTCCATTCGCGTGCCCGACCTGAACGCAGCCGTACAGAAATTGAAATCCGGCGGCACACGCCTGGTCTCGAACGAAATCAAGGTCGGCGCTGGTGGCCATCGCTACGTTTTCCTGCACCCATCCAGTACAGCCGGCGTACTGATTGAACTGGTTGAAGCCAGCCATTAGTCTGCTCACTTATGCTGATCCTGGGAGTGGACACCTCCGGTAAAGACGGCAGCATCGCCCTCGTTAAATTCGACGGGGAGAACGCGCGTACGCTCGAGATCGTGCCTCTCGAAGGC